>JAKSJT010000073.1 GCA_024402125.1 Bacteroidales bacterium | reverse complement strand
GCCTCTGCTTTTGTGAGTCCGTACATACGAGCCACACCGTCACTTACCTGAAGCACGGTACCAACTTCCTCATATTTGAGGGAGGTATCAATGTCTTTCAGCTGACTGAGAAGGATATCCGAGACTTCGCCCGGTTTTATATTCTGCGACATAGATTTATACTATTCTTCTGTTCTTTTCAATAAACTGCTGTCTGATCTTGTCAAGCTGAGACTTGACACTAGCATCCAGCATTAGGTCTTCACAGCGGAAAACAAAACCGCCGATGATGTCCGGATCAACATTTGTACGAAGGACAACGCTGCCCCCTGTACGTTTCTTTACGATCTCTGTTATCTTCTGTCCTAATTCCTCCGACTCTATGGCCGTTGTGAGGTAGACGACATGAATGTTTCTTGACTTGAGGTAACGCTCAATGAATGACTTGAAGATAAGCCTGAGATACTGTACTCTACCCTTTTCAATGACGAGTTTAAGGAATCGGCTCAGCTCCTCAGCCATCGGTTCTTCACCTAGGACTGCTGCGCAAGCTCTGATCTTATCCTCAGCACTGATTGAGACAGGGTCATCAACAATCTGCCTCAGCTGCATTATTTGTGACAATGCAGTATCAATAGCCTCAACCTGACGATAGACTTTTTCTCCACCGCCAGTTTCATCTACATACTTCAGAAGTGCTGAAGCATATTTTGCTGCTATCATTCCTGTGCTCATTAGAGTTTGGACATCTCTTCAACCATCTTGTCCACGAGAGCGAGTGATTCATTGTCAGAAGCAAGGTCCTTACGGATCACCTTCTCTGCAACATCAATACTCAACATAGCCACCTGACGGCGGATATCTCGTAGAGCGCTTTCTTTCTCTGCTTCAATCTCAGTTCTGGCTTTTGCAATAAGATTTGCTGCCTCAGCAGAAGCATCAGCCTTTGCCTGTGCAATAATCTTTGCCCTCTCATCTGTTGCTTCCTTAAGGATACGTGCCTGTTCCTTAGTCGCATCTTCAATGAGTCTTTTCTGTTCCTGAGAAATTTCAGCGATTCTTACCTCGGCCTCTTTTGCAAGGCGCAAGCTTTCATTAATTCGTTCAGACCTCTTGTCAACCATACCGGTCACCATAGGGAATCCGAATTTCGCAAGTATAAAGAGTACAATTGCGAAAATCAGAGTCATCCAAAAGAGAAGACCGAAATCTGGTGTAATAAGAGACATAGATTAAAGAGCTGCGAGGAGACAAACAACTACTGCGAAGAGGCAGACACCCTCAACGAGCGCACCTGTAATGATAGCAAGAGTCTGGAACTTGCTAGCCATCTCTGGCTGACGAGCACCTGCTTCAGCAGCTGCTGAACCGATCTTACCAATACCGATACCTGCACCAATAGCTACGATACCTGCACCAATAGCTGCACCAAATTTACCGAGGGCTGCACTTGCAGCTGCCTGAAGAATCATTGTAAGTAACATGACTTTAAATTTTATGTTTATATTATTCTTTTGTTAATTCAATTTTATTCCTCCTCATGAGGTTCCACTCTAGACAAACCGATGAACACACTTGAAAGAGTTGTAAATACATATGCCTGAAGGAATGCAACCAGACATTCAAGACAATCCATGAAGATTCCGATAACAACAGACAGGAATGTAAGGCTGCCATTAAGAACCGGACCCATCTTTGCTGTCACGAAAATCATTGCGACAACACCAAGGATCATCATATGACCAGCAAGGATATTTGCAAAGAGTCGGACCATAAGGCTGAATGGCTTTGTGAACATACCCACAATTTCAATTGCCGGCATAAGCGGAATCGCCTTAAGGAAGACTGGCACATCTGGCCACAAGATATCCTTATAGTAATGCTTGTTACCAAATAGGTTCACAGCAAGGAATGTACAAAGTGCCAAAGCAAGTGTTACAGCAATATTACCTGTAATGTTTGCTCCTCCTGGGAAGAATGGAACAATTCCCATAAGGTTGTTGAAGAAGATGAAGAAGAAGGCTGTCATCAAATAAGGAGAATATCTCTTATAGTCCTTTCCTACTGATGGTTTGATGATATCATCTTCGACCATTGTGATAAGCATCTCCATGATTCCGACAAAGCCCTTCGGAGCTTCTTCCCTTGCATCATGTTTTTTATACCATGAAGCAGTCAATAGGATAATAATTACAAGAAGCGTACAGTTGATCATAAGACCAAGTACATTCTTTGTTATGGAAATATCCCATGGCTTGACAACGGAACCGTCAGACATCACCTCGACGATCTTGCCTTCGTACTTTTCGCCTTTTTCTGCGATCTTGAAATACTCGTGCATCTCACCTTCTTCCAAATGTTTAGATGAGAAGCAGTGGAATCCCGACTCGGTGCTATACAGAATGACAGGAAGATAAATGCTCACCGGTTCTCCTTTTATTGTCGTAATGTGCCACTCATAGGAGTCACTGATATGACCGAAAAGATATTCGTTCATATCAAGATCCTGAGCACCTGCTGACAATGGCAGAAGAGCCAGAATTGAAATTATTATGTATTTGATCTTCTTCATTACTTTAAAGCTCAACACAGGCCATAATATGGTTGTTTTCAACCTTGGCGAAACCAGATGAGATCGAAACCGATGCTTCGCCCTCTTGAGTTCTGTACACCAATTCACCTCTAGAAAGAGAAGTGATGATCGAAGCATGGTTCTGCAGCACTTCAAAACTTCCCTTTGTACCAGGCAGGAACACAGCTGTCACTTCCCCAGAGAACAAAGTCTCAGAAGGAGAGTAAATATCAAGTGTCATCTGATTAGCCATTGAGTAGAAAAATTACTTTGCCTGAGCAAGGATAGCCTCACCCTTCTTAATTGCATCCTCGATTGTTCCTACATTAAGGAATGCCTGTTCTGGAAGATAATCAACTTCTCCGTCAAGAATCATGTTGAAGCCCTTGATTGTATCTTCGATAGAAACCATTGCACCAGGAACACCTGTGAACTGCTCTGCCACATTGAATGGCTGAGAGAGGAATCTCTGCACCTTTCTAGCTCTATTTACTGTAAGTTTATCCTCATCAGAGAGCTCGTCCATACCAAGGATAGAGATAATATCCTGAAGCTCCTTCTGACGCTGAAGGATCTGCTTTACTCTCTGAGCACAGTCATAGTGAGCCTGACCTACAATATTTGGGTCAAGGATACGTGATGTAGACTCAAGTGGATCCACAGCAGGATAGATACCAAGCTCTGTAATCTTACGACTAAGTACTGTTGTTGCATCCAAGTGAGAGAATGTTGTTGCAGGAGCTGGGTCAGTAAGGTCATCAGCTGGCACATAAACAGCCTGAACTGATGTGATTGATCCGTTCTTTGTTGATGTAATTCTTTCCTGCATCTGTCCCATCTCAGTAGCAAGAGTTGGCTGATAACCTACAGCCGATGGCATACGGCCAAGGAGCGCAGATACCTCAGAACCTGCCTGAGTGAAACGGAAAATATTATCGATGAAGAAAAGGATATCCTTTGGACCTTCTCCTGAATCGCTGTCTCGGAAAGACTCAGCAAGTGTAAGACCAGAAAGAGCAACTGAAGCACGTGCTCCAGGTGGCTCGTTCATCTGTCCGAATACCATGGCTACCTGAGACTTCTTCACCTCTTCCATATCAATCTTGGAAAGATCCCACTTGCCGTCTTCCATTGCCTTGTTGAACTCCTCACCATAACGGATAACGTCAGACTCGATCATCTCACGAAGGAGGTCATTACCCTCTCTGGTACGCTCACCGACTCCAGCGAATACAGAGAAACCGTTATGCTGCTTTGCAATGTTATTGATAAGCTCCTTAATAAGCACAGTCTTACCAACACCGGCACCACCGAATAGACCGATCTTACCTCCCTTAAGATAAGGCTCGATAAGGTCAATAACCTTGATACCTGTTGCAAGAATTTCCTTTGATGTAGTCAGATCCTCGAACTTTGGAGGTTCTCTATGAATTGGAAGTCCACCTTCTCTATCCAGATCACCGATACCGTCGATTGTGTCTCCAGTAACGTTCATTACACGGCCCCTGATCTGGGCACCGACAGGCATTGAGATAGGATTGTTTGTACAAACCACCTCCATACCACGCTGAAGACCATCTGTCGAATCCATAGCAATGGTTCTGACAGTTTCTTCTCCGATATGCTGCTGCACCTCAATGATAAGATCCTTATCTCCGTTTCTCTTTACAACAAGAGCATCATGGATTTTTGGAAGATGCTTTGTCGCTTCTTCATTAGAGAAGTCGAAACGCACGTCAACAACAGGTCCAATAACCTGCGAAATATGTCCTATGATATTTGACATTTGAAAAGCTTTTAGGAATGCTAAATTACTAAACCTCTATTAAAAAAACAATTTGTGAAGGCACCTCTATTATCTAGTATTCCCTTTTTGGCAACAAAAAACGATGCTAGAACTTAGCATCGTTATCGAAAACAGTAATATTAAACAAGACTCTTTCGGCCTCTCCAGGTACCATAGACTTCACTACAGTTACCTGCCGTTGTAAAGGCTGTAATATTATTCTTTCTCATGAAATCCATAAGCTTTGCGAATTCTGTCTGAGTCAGAAGCGCCTGAATCTCCACGCCTTCATTAAGGCTATATCCACCTTTTACAGGGTAGAGACTACAGCCTCTCGAAAGCTCATGAATGATGAACTCCCTGATTTTCTCATGTTCAGAAGAGATGACACAGACTCTCTTACGACGATTGAGACTGGCTGTAAAGAAGTCCACAAGAAGGCCGTTGACCCATGTCCAGATAACTCCGAATATCACCATTCTGAATGGATGAATTAATCCTGCCGTGCAGCATACTGCTGCTCCAGCTACAGTAACGGCAGTACCCAAATCCATATGCATATACTTCTGCATGATAAGGGCAACGATATCAAGACCACCAGTTGATGCGTTAATTCGGAATAGACAAGCCTGAGATGCGCCCAACAGCAGCACATATGCCATCATATCCATAACCGGATCCCCCATGATTGATGTCTGTCCTGCTGAAATAAGCTTTTCATATGGTAGGACGACCTCAAGCAAGTTCATACAAGGTCCGATTAGAAGAGAAACAATGATTGTCTTGATTCCTACTTCAGGTCCTAACAAGAAATAAGCAAGAGTCAACAGCACAACATTGAACAATGTCACAATATTGGACACCTTGACAGTAATACCTATCCCCTCAAGAAGCGTATTGAGGACAATGGCGATTCCGGACATAGATCCCAGGATCAGCTTGCTTGGAAGAAGGAAGTAATAGATAGATGCAGCACCTGCAACTATACCTAGTAATATGATAACAGCTTCCTGCCAGAAGGTTGTTGATTTCAAAAAAGATAGATTCAGTTTCATCTGTCATAAAAAATTTCGCAAATCTAGCAATTTGAAAGTGATTTCATAATATTTGCTTAATATTTTTTACACAACACAAGCATTTTGATTACAAATAATCACAAAAAAAAGAGAGCCGATTTTTATAACCGACTCTCATTATCAGATATTTACGATTCCGTCCTAGTATCCGAAAATTGTCTCAAGAGAAACCTTCTCAACAGGACCAAGTGTGCGAAGGTAATTGATGTCAAGAAGTGAGTAGTCACCAAGAAGACCGTAAATGTATGTACGATCCTTGACATACTTCTGCTGAGCTGCAACGACATCCTGAAGTGTAAGGTTCTTTGCTGTCTCATAGATGTATCTTGAAGTTGGCTCTGTTCTTCCAATCTCACGATCATTGAGATAACTGTTGATTACCTGCATACCTGTTGTTCTCTGAGTACGGAGAGTAGCATCAATTGAAGACTTAGCGATATCGAATGCCTTCTGGCTCTCTGGCATATCGTTGATGATCATATCAAATGCCTCAACAGCTGTATGAAGCTTGTCACTCTGTGAACCGATTGTTGCCTGGAATGAGTATGCATCATCTGTGAATGTAGGAACATTCAGGCTAGCACGTGCAGAATAAGCAAGAGCTCTAGCCTCACGCATCTCCTGGAATACGATAGCATTCATACCGCTTCCGAAGTAGCTGTTGTAAAGTCTGATGATAGCATCATCTGCAGGATTGTACTTCGATCCGTCACAAGTGAACTGGATGTAGTTGAACTGACGAGTCTGATAAGGTGCGATATAAACCTTAGGAGTGCTTGTTGTTACCTTAGCCGGATAGATCTTTGTAAGAGGCTCAAGTTCACCTGCTACATTGTGATGCTCTGAAAGGATGTTCTTGAGCTCACTCTCACTTGCAGGACCATAGTAAGCGATAGTATGCTGCTTAGTAAGGATATTTGTAACCTTCGCAAGAAGTTCTGCTGAAGTTATATTCATGATCTGAGCATCTGACATTGTAGTGTTCTTTACATACTCAGGACCATACATTACATATGTATTAAGTGCACTTGAGCATGCGCTCTGGTTGAACTTGTTGTCAGAACGTGACTTAAGAAGAGCAAGCTTATAAGCTGCAAGGATATCCTCATCAGCCACAGCGTTAGCCATAAGATCCTCAACAAGGTCAAGAGCCTTTCCGATATTCTCGCTAAGACCGGAAACAGAGAACTGGAGTGAGTTTGTTGAAACTCTGAAGTTGAATGTACAAGCAAGCTTATACATCTCTAGAGCAAACTCTTCTGCTGAACGAGACTCTGTTCCAAGGTATGTAACATAGTCAGCAGCCATAGAAAGGGCTGGATCGTTGAGGATACCCTCATTGAAGATGAATGTAGCCTGAGCGATATCGTTAACCTCATTCTTCTTATAAAGAACCTCTACGCCTTCCTGCATGTTAAACTTTGAAAGGTCCTTGTCATAGTTGACAAATACAGGCTCGATTGGCTTCACTGTAGCATTCTGAATCTCTGTCAGGAAGTCGCTCTGCTTATCACGGTTTGTAGCGATAGGAGTAATTGCAGGAGCAACGATCTTCTGATTCTTAGGGTTAGCTCCAAGGTGCTTGTATACGACACAGTAACTATTCTCTCCAAGATACTTGTTAGCCCATGCAACAACATCTGCCTTAGTTACCTTCTCAAGTCTGCTCATCTTGTTGACATCATCCTTCCAGTTATGCTTTGCGATGAATGATGAAACATATGATCTTGCACGTGAAGAGTTACTTTCAAGAGAACGCATCTCGCGAAGCTTCATGTTAGCGATAGCAGCTGTGATAAGATCCTCGTTGAAGTCTCCTGAGCGAAGCTTAGCCATTTCAGCGAGAAGAAGGTCACGGACCTCATCAAGAGACTGGCCCTGCTTTGGATATCCTTCAAGATCAAACTCACCGTAATCCACACGAGCGTAGAATGATGAACCAGCATCAAGAGTCTTCTGCTGCTGATTGATGTCAAGGTCAATAAGACCAGCCATACCATTGTAAAGAACAGAGCTTACAATGCTACCTACCTCGCTCTCCTGTGTGTTCTGACCTGGACCTCTCCAACCAATCATCACAAACTCTGCATCTGTTCCATATACGTGTTTTGTCACAGGAGAAGTGATAGGCTCCTCTGGCTCATACTGAAGTTCAGGGATGTTTGGATTTGGCTGCCAGTCACCGAAGTATTTCTCTACGATAGCGACGAACTCATCTGGATCGAAGTCACCAGATACACAAATAGCACAGTTATTAGGAACATACATGTTCTCCTTCTGTCTCTTGATAGCCTTGATTGAAGGGTTCTTAAGATGGTCAGAAGTACCGATCACCGACTGAGTACCATATGGATGATTCTTGAAAAGAACAGAATCCATAGCGTACATTGCATTCTCGCTATCCTCATTCAAGTACATGTTGTACTCCTCATATACTGTCTCAAGCTCTGTATGGAATCCTCTGATCACCATGTTCTTGAAACGGTCAGACTGAACCTTTGCCCAGTTCTCAATCTGATTTGATGGGATGTTCTCCTGATAGTTTGTCACATCCTCTGAAGTAGAAGCATTTGAACCGGTAGCACCAATGATAGACATAGCCTTGTCATACTCATTAGGAATTGAAATCTTTGATGCCTCATAGCTCAAAGAGTCAATCTGATGATAAAGAGCAAGTCTCTTTGCCTCATTTGTCTCTACTCTGAACACTTCATAGAGTTCCTCAATCTGATCAAGGATAACCTTCTCAGCCTCATAGTCTGTTGTTCCGAGTGATGGAGTACCCTTGAACATAAGGTGCTCAAGATAATGAGCAAGACCTGTATTGTCATGAGGGTCATTCTTACCTCCATTACGGACTGCAATATAAGTCTGGATACGTGGCTCCTGCTTATTAACGGACATGTAAACCTTAAGTCCGTTCTCAAGAGTGTAGATTTTTGTACCAAGTGGGTCTCCTGCTACTGTCTCATACTTATTCGAAGAGCAAGCGGCCAAGGCAAGCAGTGTTATTACTGCTATTGCCAAATGTCTGAACATTCTCATTATTACTGCTTTTATATATTTTCAAAATAGGGCGCAAAAGTACACTATTTTTAAGTAATTAAGAAGTTAATCGCTTAATATATAGAGAAAAACTCCCTCCAGATTTCTCTGAAGGGAGTCAAAATCACCTTTTTATTTGGTTATTATTCCTTGACACAACGTACCGAGTACGCATCAGCTCTTGATCCATTAGATACTCCTGATGCTGTTACACTGTCCGCACCCGAATACTCTTTCGTACCGAATACCATAGCACTGGCAAGACCATTTGTGCCATCAGATGGTGCATTATACCAATAGTTTGCCCAATATCCGACCATACTGCCCATGAGCATAGCATACTGTCCGTCATAACGGGTAGCAGCTGGGAAGAATGAATATTGGTTAGGTCCCAATACCAGATACCATCCGTCAAACCAGTCGTAGAAGTTCACCTTACCGTCTCCGTTGTAATCGTATGCAGTAAACTCAGCTGAACCGAAGAGATCCCCCCATGTCAAGTCTCCATAAGTGTCACCCTTTGCCCAAATAAGACCACCGGTACTTGTCACATCCTTGAAGACATTGATATCTGGCACTCTCCAACCAGCAGGACATGGGTCATAATAGGTCTTGGTTCCGGCATTGACATACTCGCCGTCAACTCTCTTATAACCTTCAGGATTACCCCAGAAAGCTTCATTGTCCTCTACTGATGTAAGCCATCCTCTGTATGAAGAATACTGGCTGTAGTTACTCATGCAAACTGCAGGATGAGAAATCGAGTACTCCAGTGTATTGTCTTTAGAGTTGAACCAACTCGAATTGGATATCTTGACAGGATTACCATCAATATCAAAGATATCGATATGTGTTGTTGAAGTATTTCCGCCATTTGTGATGCCAGCACCTGGGAACGGATCTTTTCTTCCCCACTGATAAAGAAGACCAAGAGTCTTAGCTCCATCAGTATGTGATGAAGATAGTGCTCCAAGGTTAAGATTCATAACCTCATGTCCATTCTTTGTCTTGATTGAAGCAACCGCTGTCTCAGGGAACCAGACATGCCAACTCCAAATGATATTATCTGATTCATCAACAGCTGCTATCACTGCATTACCAGGAATGTCCCCTGCTTCAAAGCAAATGTTACCGTTCTCATCAAGAGAAACAGACTTGATCATTCCAACAGCAGTCTGCCAGACAAGTTTAACACCGCTTGGATCCAGACTGGAAGGGTCAGAAAGTGATGCTCCACCCTTTCCATTTCCCTTGACTTTCGCTGTAAATGAATACTTGCCTGCTGCAGTGATGATGTAACTATTTGAAGTAGCGCTTTGGCTAAGGTCCTGTGCTGGAATAACAGCAGCATCCTGCTCAATAGCAACACTCTTCAGTATTGTGTAAGAATCGCTGTCAGGAGCATAGATATTGACTACCGCTGAACGAGGGCTCTCTACTGTATTCTGAAGAACGTCAACGATAAGCTTTGATCCGCTTTTTTGCATTGTGAGCCAATCAGCTTCGCTCTTGTATCCCCATGAATCCTGGTTTGTTGAAACATCAATCTCTACCTGTCCTCCCTCTGCGAGTACTTTCACCGTTTCTGATGGTGAAACCTCCAGTGTAGGGGTTGGCTTAGCTTTCTGAGACACAAGTACTGTCGCAAGCACATCATCGCTTCCTGTACCTGTAAAGACAGTAACCTTTCCTTTACGATCGTCATAAGACTCGTTCTCCTTTACCTTGATAAGAAGAATCTCTTCGGATTCCTTGGATGGAATCAACCATTCTGCATCTGAACCGAAGCCCCAAGCACTATGATTTGAAACCACAGAGATTTTGATATCTGAAGCTTCATATGAAACCTCATACTCTGAAGGGCCTTCAACATAAATCATAGGATCCGGCTCACCACAGGCTACGGCCAGGAATACCATCAATAAAAATAAAATACCTCTAGTTTTCATACGACAAAGATAATCAATTGTAATTAAAGCCCAGAAGTATATATCTCAGGCATTTAAACAAAAATCCCCGAAACCAATTTCTTGATTTCGGGGAAAGATATGCTATTTTAAGCTAATTACTTTGCCATAGCCTGAGCAACTGCTACTGCAACTGCTACTGAGCAACCTACCATAGGGTTGTTACCCATACCGAGGAAGCCCATCATCTCAACGTGAGCAGGAACTGAAGATGAACCTGCGAACT
>JAKSJT010000072.1 GCA_024402125.1 Bacteroidales bacterium | reverse complement strand
ATTGTGCCATGGCTATGTCCAGTTTGACATCCGGGCGGACTGTAATGTTACGGTTGTCCATGGTAAGCATTACATCCTTATCCCTGGACTGAACCGAAATAGTAATTGAAGTAGTGTCAGGTACAATAAGAGGTCTGACATTGAGGTTGTGCGGAGCAATAGGTGCAATGATCAGAACTCTTGACTGAGGAGAACAGATAGGTCCACCCACGCTTAACGAATAAGCAGTAGATCCAGAGCTGGTTGCAACTAGAAGTCCATCCGCCCAATATGTAGGAAGAGGGTCTCCGTCTATGCAAACGTCAACTCCCAACATGGCAGCTCCTACTCTATGAACCGAGATCTCATTCAGAGCATATGGACTGAAACAATCAGAACCACTTACCACTGTTCCAGACACATCTGCCTTTAGAAGAGCCCTATTCTCAAGCATATACTCTCCTTTGACAAGAGCCTGTACCGCATCATCAACATTGTTTTCAGAAAGGAAACCAAGACGGCCAAGATTCACTCCAAGTATCGGAATCTCTGTATCCCCTACCCTTTTTGCTGCGGAAAGGAACGTTCCATCTCCACCGACACTAATGACGATATCCGTTCCCGCCTGGATATCAGAAGACTCTCTGACATCATAAGTGTTGAAGCCGGCCGAAAGAAGTTTTCTGGCAAGCTCCAAATATCTTGAATCCGAGCGAAGACGCTCATCTACATAAATTGCAATTTTCATCTATAAACGGGAAAGGACTTCAAAATTAAAACAATATTATATAACTCCCTAATTAATCGTGATTTTTTGGTCTTCAGCATGTTATTTGCCTATTCTATTAAAGGCAAAATGTCACTACTTCCCCAAAGGCACATCATGGGATTATGTATACCATATATTTATATACAAGATTAAGATTTTTTGACTACCTTTGCATTTCGTGACTAACGATTAATATTAAAAAAGTAACTATAAAATGAAAAGATCATCACTTATTATTGCGGCTCTTACAGCCATGATTTCTTTCGGCGCAGTTAGCTGCACTAACACTGCTACAGCTCCTGCAGCAGCAGAAAGCACAGAGACTACAGCTAACCTTAAGGGTGCAATTGTTTTCTTCAACCTTGACCGAGTTCTTAACGAGTACGATATGGCTAATGACCGTCGTAGCGAAGTAGAGGCTAAGGTAAAGGGTATCTCTGATGAGGTTAACAGAAGAGGTAACAAGCTCCAGAAGGATGTTGACACATTCGCTGAGAAGTACCAGAAGGGTCTTCTTACAAGCTCTGTAGCAGAGGCTCAGAACCAGAAGCTCCAGCAGCAGCAGGCTGAGTTCCAGAACTACGCTCTCCAGAAGGAGCAGGAAATCAACGAGGAGCAGCAGGTAATGCTTAACCAGATCGCTGATGCTATCAAGACATACCTTGATTCATTCCAGGCAGAGAAAGGTTTCGCTATGATTCTTACAACTCAGGGTGACATTCTCCCTCAGCCAGTAGCTGTAGGTGACGCTAGCCTCGATGTTACAGATCAGATCATTGCTGGTCTTAACGCTGAGTATGTTAAAACTAAAAACTCAAACAAGTAATTGAGAATAGCAATACTGTCAAGCTTCTACCCCCTAAGAGGAGGAATCGCTCAGTTTAACGCTAGTCTATACAATGAACTGAGTAAGAATAACGTTGTCAAGGCTTACACTTTCAGCCGTCAATATCCTCAAATTCTCTTTCCGGGAAAGACCCAGTATGTGACTAAAGACGATGAGGCCGTGCCCGTAGAGTCAATAGCTCTAGTGGACACGGTCAATCCGTTTACCTGGGTTAAAGCTGCCAAAGTTATTTCGGAGTTCAAGCCTGATATCCTTATCATGAAATACTGGATGTCATGGTTCGGACCATCTCTGGGATATGTGGCCAGAAGGCTCAAGGCCCAAGGCTGCAAAGTCATCCCGATTCTTGACAATGTAATCCCTCATGAGCAGCGATTCTTTGACAAGCCACTGACAAAATACTTCCTTTCGGGAACGACAGGCTGCGTTGCAATGTGCGACGAAGTTGCTGCAGATCTTCTCAGCATCAAACCGGACTCGAAGTATATCACCCTCCCTCACCCTCTCTACTCTCACTTTGGAGAAAAGCTCCAGAGAATAGAATGTGAGAACAAACTCGGCATAAGACACGGCATGAAGAACATCCTGTTCTTTGGTCTTATCAGAAAATACAAGGGACTTGATATTCTTATCCAGGCTTTCGACAAGCTGCCTAATGATTATCAGCTCGTAATTGCGGGAGAACCATACGGTTCATTTGACGAGTACCAGCAGCTCATTGATGCAAGTTGCGCAAAAGACAGGATCTTTGTCTTCCCTAACTACATCAAGGACTCAATGGTAAAAGATTATTTCAGCTGTGCTGATGTAACTGTTCTCCCATACAGAAGTGCCACACAGAGTGGCATCAGTTCAATTTCCTACCACTTCGAAGTGCCTATGATTGTGACAGATGTCGGTGGTCTTAAGAGCACAGTCGGCGATCGAGGTACGGGAATTGTAGCAGATGTAGCAGAACCGGAGTGTATCCGCGCTGAGATTGAGCGATATTTCTCCGATGAGAGAATTGCAAAAGGATGTATTGAAAACATCCGCAAAGAGAAAGACAGACTTTCGTGGGAGTCTTTCTGCAACAACCTCATAGAGTTCTCGGAAAAGTTGTAACCTTAAAATGAAGGCTAAATGATTACACGCAGACTGACTATTTTAGCAATTTCACTTGCTTTGGCTTGCCTGTCCGGCAGCAGCTTAGCAGCACAGACCTATGTGGCTGCTCCTGTAACCGTATCCAAGGAGAAGGTCAAAAATAACGGCAAGGTATTCTACTCACATATCGTCCTTGAGAAGCAGACTCTTTACGGAATCAGCAAGGCTTATAATGTCAGCGTTCAGGAGATCTATGACGCGAACCCAACTCTTGACCTGGAGAACCAGGGATTGAAGAAGAATCAGATTATCCTTATCCCAGCTAAAGACGACTCTAAGGCAGTAGAAGTACCTAAGCCAGTTGAGACTGCTAGAGCAGTAACAGGACAGAACAACGCTTCTTCATCCAAGAGTCAGGACGACTTCTTCTACCACACAGCAAAGTGGTTTGAGGACCTAGATGCGATTGCCCAGAAGTACGGAACAACCGCTGACGTTCTTATGGCATTCAACGGAATGAAGAACAAGACCATTTCAAAGAAGGATAAGATAAAGATCCCTCGTCACCCAGAGAACGTTTCTCTTCCAAAGGCTACAATCCCTGCAGAGAAGCAGGTTGAGCCAGAGGTTAAGAGCGATGTAGCCATCCATACTCCAGAGACTGAGACTGTAGACAATACAAACAAGGTTGAACTTCCAGAAAAAGTATTCAACGCCAATATCAGTGCTTCCCTTCTTCTTCCTTTCAACGCACAGGGTACTGTTGCAGACAATGACATGGACTTCTATTCAGGAGTTCTACTTGCTATCAAGGACCTTGGCGAAGAAGGCATCAGCACAGACCTCAACGTTTACGATGTGGCTAACAGCATCCCTGTCACCAGAGAGAGATTCGCAGAAAGCGATATCGTTATCGGACCTGTCGCACCAGCCGATATAAATAAGGCTCTTGCGATCTGCCCAGCATCTACATATCTTGTTTCCCCTCTTGACCAGAAGGGAGAAGCTATTGCCAAGGCTAATAGCAATGTCATTCAGGGACCTACTCCTACAGAGTCTCAGTACCAGGATATAATCAACTGGATCAAGCAGGACCACAAGAGTGGCGACAAGGTTATCCTTATCTCTGAGAAAGGTGCAAAGAGTACAGCAGCAACTTCGTCTCTGACACTTCACATGCAGCAGTCAGGCCTCCAGTACTCAACCATTTCATATGGTATCCTTGAGGGAAGAAACATCGTCAACAGCCTTGCTAACCTTATGTCTAACTCTGCCACAAACAGAGTTGTCATCGCATCTGAGAGCGAGGCATTTGTAAACGACGTAGTCCGTAACCTGAACCTTCTTGTTCACAGAAAATATAACGTTGTTCTCTACAGCCCATCAAAGATCCGTTCATTCGATACAATTGACGTAGAGGACTTCCACAATGTGAACCTCCATGTATCAATGTCATACTTCGTTGATTACTCTAGCCCTAAGGTTCAGTCATTCCTTCTTGCCTATAGAGCCCTGTTCAACACAGAACCTACACCATTCTCTTTCCAGGGATATGATGACGCATACTTCTTCATCAGCAGTATTGCAAAATATGGTAAGAACTGGCCATCTATGATATCAAGCGGAAGAACAAGCGGTCTTCAGGCTGACTTCAAATTCACTAACTACAGCGAAGGTGGACTAGTAAATAACGCAATCAGAAGAATAGTCTACGGTTCAGACTACTCAATTACGCTTTTGAGATAAGGCTTTTAGCGTTTGAGATAGCGGCCTCAGTGATCTCTGAGCCACTAAGAATTCTGGCAATTTCAAGGACTCTCTCCTCTGGGGAGAGTCTTTTTATTGTACTTGTCACTTTGCCGGATTCTTCGCTTACACCCTTTGACACAAGGTAATGGGCAGTACCCTTAGCTGCCACCTGAGCCAGGTGTGTGATAGCGAATACCTGCATGTCCGCTCCCATAGAGCAGATCATGGAACCCATCTTATCAGCAACGCTTCCTGATACACCAGTATCAATTTCATCGAAGATAAGAGTTGGCATGGCTGTATACTTTGCCATCATTGCCTTAAGGCAAAGCATAATTCTGGAGAGCTCACCTCCGGATGCGCACTTAGCGATATCAACTGGATTAACGCCAGTTGAAGAGAACATGAATCTTACAGTATCCGATCCTGTCTTTGACTGAGGTGCAGGTTCAATCTGAACCTCGAACACTGCCCTATCCAGCTCAAGCGACCTTACAGAGTCTCTGATAGAGTCAGCAAACGGCTTAGAGGCATCCTTTCTGGCTTTTGTCAAAAGTGAACAGATTGCAGAAAGTTTCTTCTTATCTTCTGAGACCTTGTTCTCAAGCTGCGCTTTCTTTGACTCCAATGCGTCCGAATTGAACACAGCCTCAGAGTATTTGTCCTTAAGCGCAATAAGTTCAGCAACAGTTGAGCATCCGTGCTTTTTGAAAAGGTCATACAGAAGAGTCATTCTGTCTTCCACCTGCATAAGCCTTTCCTCAGAGAGTTCTGTTGAAGAGTTAACAGAAGATACCTCCGCCTCGATATCATCAAGTTCAAGACGAACTGACGACACTCTTTCAGAAAGGTCCTGAAGTGAAGGAACGAACTTGCTTACTCTAGAGAGTATCTTCTCAGCCTCTTTGAGAGATACTGAGATGGATGGCATCTCACCATCCTGTGGAGAAAACAGCTGCTCGACTGCCGAGAGGTTCTCTTTAATCTCTTCAGCATTTGCAAGCTGCTTCTGCTCAGCGTCAAGTTCTTCAAGTTCTCCATCTCGAAGATTGGCTTTCTCAAGCTGCTCCAGCTGAGCTTCATTATAGTCTTTCTCAGCCTTTGCCTTATCAAGCTTTTCAGTCACTTCCTCAAGCTGCCTAAGGTCATCCTGAAGCGCAATATATGCCTCACCGCAGTCTTTTAGAAGAGCAGCATTGCCCGCAAAATGATCGAGCATTGACATCTGGAACTGCTTGTCAGAAAGAAGGAGTGTCTGATGCTGAGAATGAATATCAATAAGTTTTGAGGCAAGTGAAGAAAGCACCTGCTGGTTAACAGGAGAGTCATTCACGAATGCTCTTGTTCTTCCTGTACGGTAGATAACTCGTCTAATGAGAACACTGCCATCTCCGTTATCCTCAACCTCGTTTTCAGAAAGTATCTCCTTAATCTCCTCTCCGTCCCCTGGCATCATGAACTCTGCCTCTACGACACAAGTCTCCGCACCATCTGCAATGGATGAAGCATCGCCCTTGGCACCCATAATAAGAGATAGTGCACCAAGAAGAATGGACTTACCAGCACCGGTCTGACCCGTAATAATGATTAAGCCCTCCGGAAAATTGATTTCCAGAGAGTCTATCAAAAGGTAATTCTTTACTTGAAGATTAAGAAGCATCTTGCAGATTACTCAGAAACAGCGTCTCTATAAGTAAGCTCACCGTTCTCGAACTCAGCGATAGCTACGAGGTCTGGTTTAGGCTGACGCTCATAGTACTTTGAGATCTCGATCTGCTCTCTATTCTCGAATACCTCTTCCATTGTATCGCGATCGCTCTTGAAGTCCTCGAGCTTCTTTGTAAGCTCCTTCTTCTCAGCGATAGCAATCTGGTTTGCTCTCTTGTAGAGAACTACAACAGACTTGTAGATATTGCCTGTTGGCTCTGCGAGAGTCTTGATATCTCTTGTAATTGTGTTTGTAGGGATTTTCTTAGTATCCATATTATCTTAAAATTATATTTCCAAACTAGTCTCTATATTCTTTACTTACTGAACCTAGATGGAAGTTTCAATTTTTTTCGAACTATTTTTCCTTAGCAGCTTTCTCAAGCTGTTTTCTTTCCTTCTCGAAGTCCTTTTCCTTAACCTTGAGGTCTTCGTCAGATCCTGTGAACTTACCAAGTGCCCTCTGTGCCCTTGTATAAAGGACGTCAAGCTCTCTTCTATACTTTGACTCTTCGTACTCACTGATGAAGTTATAGTAGTCATCAACGAATGTCATGAAACGGTCCTTCTGCTTCTCTGCAACACTAAGGTTTGCATACTTGAATGAAGACATTGCTATGTAGTAAAGCACATCCTCTCTGTATGCATTGTCAGCGTCTTCCTTAAGAACGTTACGAAGAGCGATTCTGGAAGCAAGGTAGTCCTCCATCTTGTAGTAGAGCTTCGCATTCTCATATGCCTTACGGTCAAGTCTGTCGTTAAGGTCATCAAGCATATGCTGGCAAACCTCTGTGTGAGTTCCCTCAGTATCCTCTACCATATACTCCAAAATAGCAGCGATTGCCTTATTGGTTGGCATCTGGTCGAGCTCATAGCGGTATGTTGATCTGTAGAGACAGTCAATACGAAGGAATGTAGCCTCTCTAGCGAAAGCACTTCTAGGATAGTTGTCAAGGAATGTCTCAAAGTTTGTTTCAGCTGTGTAGTAGTCCTTGAATCTATAGTTGCTAAGGCCCCAATAATACTGGACAGTATCATCTTTTGCTGTTCCGTTAGTCTGAGATGACAAAGACTCGAACAGTCTTGCAGACTTCTGGTACTTTCCCTGATTGAAATACTCAAAAGCTGCAGAATATTTAGCATCGACATCATTACTGTTAAGCAATGTGTCGTACTGAGACTTACAAGATGAAAGCATGGCGATAAGCGCCAATGCAAACAACCCCGTTTTAGAATGGATCATTAATTATAAATCTAAATTATAACTTTCTTTCTATGCCTGCGAAAGAAGGAACTTCTCTGCATCCAGAGCAGCCCTACATCCTGAAGCAGCGGCATTGATAGCCTGTCTGTAATGAGGGTCCTGAACATCTCCAGCAGCGAACACTCCTTCAACATTTGTTCTGGAAGATCCGTCCTTTGTCTTGATGTAACCGAGCTCGTCAGTTTCAACCCACTTGCTGAAAAGATCCGAGTTTGGATGATGTCCGATTGCAAGGAAGAATCCGTCAATTTCTATATCAAA
This sequence comes from Bacteroidales bacterium, assembly GCA_024402125.1. Lineage (GTDB taxonomy): Bacteria > Bacteroidota > Bacteroidia > Bacteroidales > UBA932 > Cryptobacteroides. The sequence continues at coordinate 2,991 of JAKSJT010000072.1, read as the reverse complement.
AACCTCGCCACTCTTGCGAAGAATTCTGGCACCTGTTACGCCATACTCGTCACCGAGCACTTCCTGAGTTGAACAGTTCCAAAGAATTTCGATATTTGGAGTATTCATGACTCTTTCCTGCATAGCCTTTGACGCTCTGAATACATCTCTTCTCACAATCATGTACACCTTACGGCAAAGGGTTGCAAGGTATGTTGCCTCTTCGCAAGCTGTGTCTCCTCCTCCAACAACTGCAACGTCCTTCTTTCTGTAGAAGAAGCCGTCACATGTAGCACATGCAGAAACACCCATGCCCCTGAACTTAACCTCAGAAGGAAGGCCAAGGTACTTGGCCGTAGCTCCTGTTGCAATGATAACTGTCTCCGCTAAAATCTCAGCAGCACCATCATCAATTGTAACCTTGAATGGTCTTTCAGACAAGTCAATGCTTGAAATGCTTCCCCTTCTGACATCGGCACCAAGACGCTTAGCCTGGTCTCTCATAGCATTCATAAGCTCGTTTGCATCTACTCCGTCCTTGAATCCTGGATAGTTTTCAATTACAGTTGTAGTTGTAAGCTGACCGCCTGGTTCCATTCCTTCATAGAGTACTGGACCTAGGCCAGCTCTAGAAGCATAGATAGCTGAGGTGAAACCTGCAGGACCGCCTCCTATTATAAGGACTTTGATGTTCTCTGGTGTCATAAAAAGGCAATTGATTCAAATAATTTACAAATATAACCATTTTAGATATTTTATCCTATCTTTGTGCTTATGCTGAATCAAACAAAGAAAGCCCCTACTTTAGAAGAATTCAAAGTTATTCTCAAAAAGAATGGTCTCAAGGCGACACCTCAAAGGTTGGCCGTCCATGAAGCCATGCTTTCACTCGGGCATGCTTCTGTGGACATGGTCACCGAATCCATCAGTGCTAACACCACAAAAACAATTACTGTCGCTTCTGCATACAACATCCTGTCTCAGCTTGCAGACCTTGGCATCTACTCACGTAGAACCAGTTCCAACTGCAAGATGTACTTTGATGTAAATTCCGGAAAGCACATACACCTCTATGACTCCGAGGGCAATGAGTACAAGGATATCATCGACGATGAACTCATTGCTATGGTTGAAGCTAAACTCGGAAGAAGAAGATTCAAGGGATACAAGGTGGATTCCATCGACATCCAAATCATCTGTCACCCATCTAAGAAAAAACTAGTTTAACCTCTACACATATGCGCAGAATTCTTTCCCGCATCTTCACCATAGCACTGCTATGCCTTCTATTCTCTGCATGTCAGAAAGATGAGACACTCATATATTCTGCTTTCTCTATAGGTAACTTCACTAGTGGAGTGTTCACTTCCGATGAAGGCCAGACCTACAATATAGTTGAACAAACATGCGAAGGTCGTCTCGACACCATGAAAAGAGCCTTCATAGTTTGTGACATTCTGGAAAGAGTAAATGGGCAGAAAGATGCCTTTAACATAAGACTCAAAGAAATTCACAGTGTCCTGTCAAAGGATGTCCTCAAATCTGATGAAATCGATGAAGAATCCGTTGGTTCCAGTCCAATCAACCTTGCTAGCGGATGGGTATCCAAAGGTTACTTCAACATCATATTCAACTTCACCTACTTCGCAGAGTCTTTAACAAAGCATTTCATCAATCTTGTTATAGACAAGGAAAAGAGCACCGACGAAAATGTCGTTCTTCAGCTAAGGCACAACGGCTACGACGAGACCCTTGACAAAGCATCTGACAATGATCTCGCCAAGGTTAGAGTCGGCACCGGATACGCTTCATTCAGAATCGATGACCTCATTCCTGAAGGAAAGGACAAAATCTCTACCACTGTAAATTGGGTTTGGCACTCGCAAATGGGTGGTGTTCTGGACAAAGAGACTGTTCCGATGACAAGTAACGGAGTCCTTTGGAGATAGGCAATCCCAAAACAAGACCAGAGATTTCATAACATACATATAAAAAACAGCAGAGACCTTGAAAGCCTCTGCTGAATTATTTTATGGTATATGTGAAATTACTTTGTCTGAGCCTTACCCTCAACAAAAGCAACGATCTCGCCCTTAACTACATCGTCACCCTGCTTTCCTGTAACTGCTACTACGCGGCCGTCAACTGCTGGGATGATCTCTTCCATACCGTAGTATGTCTGGATGTAACCCATAGCCTCACCAGCCTTAACTTCTGTACCTGCAACTGGTGCCTTTGATGCATCATCAACAGATACTTCCCAGAGGAGCTTACCCTTAGCTGCAGCCTGAACAGGAACTGCGTTAGGATACTTCTGTGTGTAATCCTCAACCTTGAACTTAGGCATCTCAACAACTGGACGAACAACCTCGATAGGTGCATTAGCCTTAGCCTTAAGATCTGCAAGCTCCTTGTTGAAGCGCTCCTTAGCGATACCACTCTTGTAGTCACGATACTGACGCTCGTGCATTGCAAACTCGAAGAGCTCTTCCTGATCCTCTCCTTCGTCCCAACCTTCTTCCTTCATCATCTGCTGGAACTTAGGAAGCTCGTTAGGATAGTTGTCCTGAGGGTTACCTGTGTTGAACTCAAGACCCTTCTGCTTAGCAAGTTCGATGATTTCTGGAGCAAGAGGTCCAGGGAGTGTACCCATGTTACCGAGAATCATTCCCCATGTATCCTTATCGATAGTTGTCCATCTTGGCTTACCGTTAAGTGTGTTCATGAGGTTCATAAGAGCAGTATTCTTAACATACTGGCTGAATGGAGTTACAAGTGGTGGGTAACCAAGACGAGGCCATACATACTCAACCTCCTGGAAGAGCTTAACCATGAGTGCATCAAGGCTAATCTCTGGCTTACCCTTAGCTCTCTGACCAGCGTTGATAGCGCTCTGGAAGCCCTTAAGGTCTGCCATCATTGATCCCATCATACCACCTGGAAGACCACAACCAACAAGGAGTGATGTCATCTTAGCGTTGCTTGGGTTGATCCAGTAGCCAAGGAAGTCAT
>JAKSJT010000071.1 GCA_024402125.1 Bacteroidales bacterium | reverse complement strand
TGAAAGGGGATACGTGGACAAGGTCAAGCTTCTCGAGACAAGCGGGCAGGTGTATATGGATTACTACACACTTGGAGATACCGCAGACTACTACTACGGAAGACTTGTTCCATCTGCCGGTTATCTTAAGGTGTGGGGACTTTCTGCATATCATAACGGAATGCTCCTAAGAGTTCCGGACAGAAACTGCCCTGACAAGCTTGCTCCATATGAGGACCAGCCAAAGACATTCAAGATGTTCGCTGAGGCTCTCAGGTGGGATAACATCATGGAACTCAGTAATGTCGGTGATGTCAATCATGCTATCATGAGCGGAAGGGCATCTGAACTTATCCAGGTGGCTGAGGCTCTTCAGGAAAAGAAGATTGTCCAGATCGCTGAGGAGATTGACAAGAGATACCACAGTGAGAAGAAGGTAAGGGTTGTCCTTATCACAGGACCTAGCAGTAGCGGTAAGTCAACCTTCTGCAAGAGACTCTCTGTGCAGCTAAAGGCCTGTGGCCTTAAGCCTATATCATTCTCAACTGACGACTACTTTGTAAATAGAGTTGATACTCCTAAGTTCCCTGACGGAAGCTACGATTTCGATAATTTCGACACAGTGGACCACGACATGCTCCAGAAGGATCTTGTGAAGCTTCTTAATGGAGAGGAGGTAAATATCCCTGAGTACAACTTCACAACAGGAAAGAGAGAGTATAACGGAAAGAGACTTCAGCTGAAAGAAGGTTCCGTCCTTCTTCTGGAAGGAATCCATGCCCTCAATCCAAAGCTTACTTCCCATGTAAATGAGGACAGCAAGTTCAGGATCTATATCTCAACTCTTACCAGTACATCCCTTGATGACCATAACTGGATTCCGACAAGAGACAACAGACTCCTTAGAAGAATCGTCCGTGACTATAACAAGGGAGCATTCACAGCGAGGGAGACAATCGCCCAGTGGGGCAATGTCTGCAAGTCAGAGGAGCAGTGTATATTCCCATATCAGGAGAAGGCTGATGTGATGTTCAATTCTTCATACCTGATTGAATTCGCGGTCATGAGAAATCACGCTGAACCGATCCTTGCAACAGTTCCTAAGAACTGCCCTGAGTACTGTGAGGCGCACAGGCTTCTTAAGTTCATCCATTACTTCACTGCTGTATCGGATAAGGAGATTCCACCGACATCACTTCTTAGAGAGTTCGTCGGAGGATCCAGCTTCAAATACTAGCAATTTGTTTTGTGTGAATTAATTCCTAACTTCGTAGAACAACCCCAAAACTTCGAATTATGATACTTGCGATAGTACTTTTCTGTCTTCTTGTCGTCTTAGCTGTATTGGCATTCAAACTGTATAGCCAGAATGCCCAGTATAAGAAGTACCTCAAAAAGATCGAGGACAGGGACAAGATTAAAAGTGAGTTCCTGAAGAACCTGACTCAGGAGATCAGAACCCCGCTTGACAGTGTGGTAGGATTTGCGGATGTGTGCTGCTCATTCGAGGACCTCTCAGAAGAAGAAAGAAAGGACTATGTGTATTATATCCATAAGAACTGCGACACTCTTCTAAGACTGCTGACTGGAGTTCTGGATGTCGCAAGATACGACTCCCTTGCTCCTGATGTACAGCTTGAGACCTTTGATCTGGGTGATGAGATCATCAACACTCTCACAGCTCTTGAATCTGGTCTTCAGTCAAATGGTGATGTGAAGATTGATTACTCTGATGCAAACAATACATTTATGGTATTTGCGGACAGAACAATGCTTCAGAGAATCATGTTCAACCTGGTTCACAATGCGATTAAGTTCACAAAGAAGGGTGAGGTTGACATCAAGATAACATCAGTTGAGGGTGGATTTGTGAAGGTGTCAGTTGAGGATACAGGCTGCGGTATTGCACCGGAAAAGCTCTCCTCAATCTTTGCAAAGAGCTACAAGGTGGATTCACTGGCACAGGGAACAGGCCTTGGACTGTTCCTCTGCAAGACACTTGTTGAACTTCAGGGAGGAAAGATAGGAGTTGAATCCAAGCTTGGAGAGGGATCAAAGTTCTGGTTTACTCTTCCTGTTTCGAAATAATTGAAATAGAATAAATTATAATATAATAATATGAAAAAGATTATAGCATCAGCTAAGGCTCCTGCAGCTGTAGGACCATATTCACAGGCTATCTATGTAAATGATACCCTTTATATCTCTGGACAGATTCCAATTAACCGTGAGACAGGTTCAATGCCTGAGTCTATCGAGGAGCAGGCTCATCAGTGCCTTAAGAACATCGGTTATATCCTCGAGGAAGCCGGCCTTAAGTACAAGGATGTAGTAAAGACAACAGTTCTTCTTGCTGATATCAATGATTTCGCAGCAGTAAACGCAGTTTACGCTCAGTACTTCACAGAGGATCTTCCAGCAAGAGCATGCTTCCAGGTTGCTGCACTTCCAAAGTGTGCTGGTATCGAGATAGAGGCAATCGCTTGCTACGTTGATACCTACGAGCCTGATATGGCTGGTGAGTAATCATTGATGGATACCGGAAAGAAAAGGACAAATAAAGTTTCAGAGGGAGTGATTGAAGTCGCTTTCTCTGATTTTCCTATTATTGAGGGTGCTGCAATTGTACAGGGTAAGGTTCTTTTTTCTGACAACGTTCAGGGAGGAGATGCCAATTCACTCCTGAAAAGAGCATCGAGCAATTCAGCCAATCCGCTTAAAGTGATGATGCCTGTCATCTTTTCCTGCCATGGCGGAAAGATTGATGTAAAGATTAACGGGGAGTTGTACCGTCTTCGGGAGAACTCAATCCTGTTCCTTAAGTCCGGTAATTTACTCGAAAGTATCTCATCTTCACAGGAAGCGAAGTTTGCTCTTGTTTCAGTAAATCCAGCGCCGCCTAAGAAGAACAGAATACCGACAGATAGTGTCGTCTCTTTCTCAAAGATCCTTCTGAAGAACTCCAATCCGCTCATTTTGGATACAGACAAGAGCCTTGGAGATGCATTCTATTCTCTGTACAGCTCCTATAAGCAGATGGTATCCTATGTGGAAGAGTCTTTTGTTGATGACCTGATACTTGGATTCATATCGGCATTCTCAGCCCTTATGGCAACATGGACAGACAAGCGTATTCCAGATGTGAAGGTAACACTTGACAAAAAGAGCTACGTGTTCCATTCATTCATAGACAATGTCCATAAGTATGCATCAAAGCATAGGGACGTGGCATTCTATGCGGACAAGGCCTGTATGACACCTAAGTATTTCTCGGATATGGTTTCCGGTCTGACCGGAAAGCCTCCGACATACTGGATCAAGGACTATGTGATATTGGAAGCCAAGGCACTTCTGGGATCTGGACTTTACTCAATTCAGCAGATCAGTGACAAGCTCTCTTTCCCTAATCCATCCTTTTTCTGTAAATACTTCAAGTCAGCAGAGAATATGACACCAGGACAGTTCATGAAACTAGGATTGTAATTGATAAAAGATAAATAGTTAGTAATAAATATATTATGAAGAAGATTTTATTTGTTTTGGGTATCGCTGCAGCCCTTACTGTAAGTTGCGGTCAGAATAAGAAGACATCTAAGTCAGCTGTAGAGATCCAGCCACTTGATTCTATCGAGATCAAGTATGCTCCAATGATGGAACTCGGTACACTTGCTCCAGACTTTACAGCACAGGATACAACAGGAAAGGATGTAAGCCTTTCTGATTTCAAGGGATCTTACCTTGCAATTGATTTCGGTGCTTCATGGTGCCCAGACTGCCGTGACGAAGCTCCAGTATTCAAGGCAATCTATGAGGAGTTCAAGGATAAGACTATCAATGGTGCTCCAGTGGAGTTCCTCAGCCTTTCATTTGATCATGACAAGGATGCATGGAAGAAGTTTATCGAGGAAGAAGGTATGGTATGGACAAATGCCAGCACACTTATCAAGTGGAAGCAGAATCCTATCTCTGATCTTTTCAAGATCAAGTGGATCCCTACATTCTATGTGATTGCACCAGATGGAACCATCATCGGTTCTTCAATTAAGGCATTCCGTGTAAAGGAAGCCCTTTTGTCAGCAGAAAAGTAAGATAGCATATGCCTTCTTTTAAATCATTGTTCCTGGCCCTTCCACTTGCCTTTATGGTAGGATGCTCTGGGGGAGAGTTCCCTGAGAGTTCGGCTGTTGTGGACAAGTTCGACTACGATCTTAAAGGTGTGTCCCTTCATATGGTAAACTATGAGGGAGATGCATTTGTATTCGGACAGAAACCAAACCTCACCAAAATAGACGGTGAAACCGCACAGATGGTAGTTCTGGACGGATTTGCAGTCAGCGAGACTCCGATTACTGCCGAGCAGTGGAAAGCTGTTATGGGAAAGGACCTTCCTTCCGGATATGCAGTTTCTGTATCATTCGCTGATGCCAAGAAATTCGCAAATAAGCTCTCGCATCTGACAGGACAGAAGTTCTTCATCCCAAATCAGCAGATGCTTGAGTATGCACTTAACTCTGGAAAGATCACAACAGACAAGAAACTTAAGGAGTGGTGTGAGGAGATGGTGGAGACTGACTCTGACATGGCTAGAACAGCAACAGCTGTTGAGACCTTCCTCTCAGGAACTAAGTCAGGTAGTATTGGTTTCCGAGTTGCACTTAACACACATGTGCCTTGCTCCCAGGAAATCATTGATAAGGTTGAAGGAAACATCGTAAGGGAAGAGGGACCGTTCAAGACTGGATACGAAGGTCTTCAGGGTGCTGCTTTCAAGATGATCGCTGTTAAGGGAGGAACATTCAAGATGGGAGGTACTTCGGAGCAGGGAACAAGGGCAAAGGATGACGAGAAGCCAGTTCACGAGGTTACTGTCAGTGATTTCGCTATCGCTGAGACTGAGGTTACTATTCAGCTATGGCTGGCAGTTATGGGATCTGTCCCTCCTGGAAATGATCCTAATTCCGGCGTATGTCCAGTTGTGAATGTCTCATGGTACATGGCTCAGGAATTCATACATAAACTCAATTCCCTCACAGGAAGAAAGTTCAGACTCCCAACCGAGGCTGAGTGGGAATACGCAGCTAGAGGTGGTAAGTCAGAAGGCACAGCCTTCTCAGGATCAGATCATCCGACATCAGTTGCTGTCAGCTCGATTGAAGGAGGAAAGCCTGCCATGATCAGGACAATGCGTCCTAAGTCCCGTGGAATATATGATATGGCAGGTAACGTGTGGGAGTGGTGCCAGGACTGGTACGGTCCATATTCGGAAGAATCGCAGGTTGACCCTAGGGGACCTTTGCCAGGAACTGACAAGTGTATGAGAGGAGGAAGCGTACAGAGCCATCAGGTGGCTTGTAGAGTTTCCAACAGGGAGAACATCCCTCCAATGAATGTCAAAAATACATTTGGATTCAGACTAGCACTGTAGTATACAAAACGAAATAGCAATGGAAAATAAAGAAATCAATCCAATCAAGCCAGTATGTGCTCATAACCCTGCAATCGACTGTCCATGTCCAAAGGACTGTCCTAGACATGGTAAGTGCTGCCAGTGTGTAGCTCACCATAGGGAGCACGGAAAACTTCCTGCATGTCTTAGAGAACAGAACGCATAATCATTTGAGAGTAATGATAAAGAACCTGGTTTTCGATTTTGGAAAGGTGCTTGTAGACTATGAGTTTGACTCTGTACTCAGAACCTTCTTTGATGATGAGGCTGAGCTTGCGAGGTTTAAAAAGCACTTTGTGAGTTCAAATTTCATAGACAAGTGCGACAAGGAGGATATCCCTTTCCAGCAGATTATAGACGAGGAGAAAGCAGTTCATCCTGAGTGGAGTGTCCAGCTTCAGATGTTCTATGACCGATATCTGGACTTTGTAACAGAGGAAGTCCCTGGAATGAGAGATATTTTGATCAAGTACAGACAGAAAGGCTATAAGCTTTACGGACTTACCAACTGGAACAGTGTAGTCTACAAGGTCATTGAGAAGTTTGATATTCTTCAGTTCCTGGATGACAGGCTCATCTCTTCTGAGGAACATCTCCTAAAACCAGATGTAGCAATCTACAAGAGGTTATGCGACAAGTTCGGTCTGGTTCCAGGTGAATGTGTCTTTGCTGATGACAAACTTCCAAATGTCGAAGGAGCCAGAGCCTACGGACTTAATGCTATTCATTTTATGAATGCAGAGCAGTACGAGAAAGAACTGATAACGATCCTGTCAGGGGAATAACATTAAAGAGCGGCCAAACGGTCGCTCTTCTGCTTATTTATTATAGAGGGTAAGAATTCTAGTTAAATAAGACTCCATCTCCATCAGAGTCAAGAGTATGGGCAAGTTTCTCAATGTTGAGGCTTCTTGCTGAAGCATCCACAATCTCCTTGTAAACTCCGCCCTTCTTGTAAAGTCCCTCAGGATCTCCTGACTGCTCAACTCTACCATTTCTCATTGCATAGATGATGTCACTGTCAATGATCTGAGATATGCTGTGGGAGATGATGATAACTGTTCTATCCTTTTTGATTGCATCGAGGCTGGCCTTGATCTGCTCTGTGGCAATTGCATCGAGAGAAGCAGTAGGTTCATCAAGGAAGATGATAGGAGGGTTCTTCAGGAACATTCTGGCGATGGCGATTCTCTGCTGCTGACCTCCTGAGAGTAGCTGTGCATTTGATTTGAAACCATCAGGGAGTTTCATGATCTGGTCATAGATATATGCCTTCTTTGCTGATTCGATAACTTCCTCATCTGTTGCTCCTGGTTTTCAGTAACGAATGTTCTCGTCAATGCTGCCATCGAAGATGTGGTTCTTCTGAAGAACAAGGCCGATGTTCTCTCTAAGGAAGTGAGTGTCATATTCTCTGATGTCAACTCCGTCAAGCTTGATGCTTCCGCTTTGAGGTTCATAGAACTTGTCCAGCAGATTGACAACAGTTGACTTGCCGGCACCGGAGAGTCCTACAAATGCTGTTGTCTTGCCACTGTCGATCTTCATGTTGATATCCCATAGAGCCTGTGTGCCGTTAGGGTATGTGAAGTCTACATGACTGATTTCGAAGTTGCCCTCAATCTTCTCAGGGATGTAGTTTCCGCTCTGCTCTGTCTGGTTCTCTGCATCAATGATATCAAAGAATCCTTCAGCATATATAAGGGCATCGTTCATGTCATCAAAGATTCTCTGAAGCTGAGTGATAGGAGCAGTGACATTGGCAAAGAGCATCACATGGTACATGATCTTTCCGATAGTCATACCAGGATACTGGATAAGTACAAGGTATGCTGTGAGGATGATGATAAGAACTGTACCTACCTGACGTACGAAGCTCTTTACTCCGTCATAGTAGAAGGATACCTTCCTTACCTGCATCTGGTTATCTGTGAACTTGGTCTGGATGTCCCACTGCTTGTCACTTTCTATCTGCTCACGGTTGAATGACTTTATGACATTGATGCTCTCAATGATGTTCATCACTCCGTGACTCTTTATTTCCCTATAGGAACGCATGTTGCGTCTCCATCCTTTAAGCTTCTTTGCCTGCCTTATTGTAATCCAGATGTAGACTGGAACAATGCCAAGTGCAGTCAGACCTACGTAGACATTGGCAGCGAACATGAGGATGAGGGCAAGGATTGCACTTGTAAACAGAGGCAGAAGGTCAATGAAGAAGTTCTGCACTGTTCTGGAAAGGCTGCTTACACCCTGGTCAATTCTAGTCTGAAGCTTGCCGGTCTCATTGTTAGCCTGAGTGAAGAATGCCATCTTGAAAGTGAGCATCTTAACAATGACGGCCTGTGAGAGATCCTTTGAAACGAATACTCTCATCCGTTCACCGTAATAGTGCTGTGCGAATGTTATCACAGCTGAAAGTACTTCCTTTCCGAGAAGCACAATTGTGATGACAGTAAGGATACGTGCAGCCTTGCTCCAGGCAAAGTTACTTCCTGATACTAGAGAATTCACAGCATCTACAGTCCTGTCGAGGACTACTGCGTTCACCTGGGCGATGAGTGATCCGATAAGAGTCAGGATCAATGTCACGATAACAAGCACCTTGTATGGTTTAACATATGGTGCGATTTTTTTAAATAGGGCTATAAGATTCATGGAACAAAAATAGTGTTATATTTGGATTATTGACAATAAATCTGCCTATTATGTTCTGTAAATCTTTGCTGCTAATTGCCTTGCCTCTTACTCTTATGCTTGTCTCATCCAATCCTGCTGAGGCAAAGAAGGAGAGTGTAAAGTCGATAGCAGATAGGGTATTCTCATTATCAAGGAATAAGTATACCCTTATGGACAAGTCCCTTTCTGATACTTCTTTTCCTAGGAATTTCCAGGGAGGGAAGCTGGTTACATCAGATGTGAACTGGTGGACTAGCGGGTTTTATCCCGGGTCTCTATGGTATATCTATCAGTATACTGAAGATGACTCTATTAAGGCTCTAGCCATAAAGCATACAGAGAAGCTTCGTACGCTTCTGTCTATGAACACTGACCATGATATAGGATTCCAGATAGGATGCTCTTTCGGTAATATGTACAGGCTGACAGGGGAGAAGGGATGTATTGATGTACTTGATAAGGCAGCAGGTAAGCTAACATCTAGGTTCTCTCAGAATACTGGAACTATCAAGAGCTGGGATTTCCTGAGAAAAGATTGGAGGTATCCTGTTATCATAGACAACATGATGAATCTTGAGATGCTTTTCATGGCATCCAGGCTGACAGGGAAATCCACATATGCGGATGTGGCTATTAGGCATGCAACAACAACTCTAGACAATCACTTTAGAGATGACTTCTCATCATATCATCTCGTGGATTATGATCCCGAAACAGGAGCAGTAAGGTCAAAGGAAACAGTCCAGGGCTATAAGGATGAGTCCGCTTGGGCAAGAGGACAGGCATGGGCTCTATACGGATACACAATGTGCTATCGTGAAACTGGAGATAAGAAGTTCCTGACCCAGGCAGTGGGTATAGCGGATTATCTTATGGGAAGACTACCGGAAGATGGTATCCCTTGTTGGGACTTTGATTCGGACAAGGCACAGAAGGACTATAAGGATGCATCCGCAGCAGCTATTATGGCGTCTGCTTTCACTGAATTATCATCCCTTGTGAAGAACTCAAAGGGTATTGTTCCAGGGACATCTAAACTGTCTAAATTGTATAGAAACCAGGCGGAGAAGATGGTAAGAACCCTTTCAAGTGAAGAGTATTTGTCTAACCTAGGGGAGGACGGGAACTTTATTCTAAGGCATTCTGTTGGAAATATCCCGGGTGGCTCGGAAGTGGATGTCCCACTTTCTTATGCTGATTACTATTTCCTAGAAACTCTTGTAAGATTGACAAAGAAATAGAACAAAATACCCCATAGGTTTGAGAGCAAAGATATATGAAAAGCTTTGTTTATCCTCAAACTCATTGAGTGAACGTCAAGATAAATGCAAGAATTAATGTCCATCTGAGAGTGAGTCATAATCCAATTTAATCTTTTAAGCAGCCTATAGGAACAACATGAATTCCATCCGGTCGAGTATAAGCATAATCTCCAACGGCTGTTAGTATCATCATGAATGACGGCTTCGGCATCTTTGTCGTATCAATATTTACAGCCAATGCCACAAGAATTTCAGCACCTTCCTGTATCTTCCTTTCTCCTCCTAACTTGACCTCGATAAGACCATATGTGCCATTCCTTCTATGGATCACCGCATCGCACTCCAATCCTGTATTATCTCGGTAATGGTATAGCTTTCCAGATAAAGCTTCCGAATATACTCGAAGATCACGCACGGCCATGTTTTCAAATATCAATCCGAATGTTTCCAGGTCGTTTATTAGGTCCCTCGGACCTATACCGAGGGCTGCTGTAGCGATGCTTGGGTCAACCAGATGCCTAGTGTCACTGGTACGGATTGCAGCCTTACTTCTCAAGTTTGGATTCCAGGCTTCCAGATCTTCTACCACATATAATTTCTTCAGTGCTTTGATATAGTCCGCTACTGTATCCTCATCTAAAGAGTCGGAGTCATTGCTTGCCATATCTGCTTTGTAAGTTGCGTATGATACCTGTCCGGCAATATTTCTAGCAAATGATCTGAGAAGTCTGCGAGCCCTTTGAGAATTGCGTTTTACACCGTCAACTCTTTTGATGTCATAGTCTACGACAGAATCATAATAGTCGATAGCCTGATCTAGTGCTATTTCACCTTCCATCGTTGTTGCAGCAGGCCAACCTCCACGACATGTCAGAAATGCAATGTCCTCTATTGACAAATCATTCCTCTGGGGGCTAATCTTCTCTCCATTGAATAAAGATCCAATGCTTACGGATCCGGATGATTCGCCAGATTCGTAAAGGCTCATTGTTCGCATTCTAACCCGTCCTATCCTACCTGTCCCGCTATGAACTGTCTCTTCTGCTTCTGGCGTTACAGTTGACCCTGTAAGAATGAACTGGCTTGGTACTTTTCTTTTGTCAGCTGCACTACGGATTGTATCCCATAATTCAGGGATAGCCTGCCATTCGTCAATCAATCTTGGAGTCTCTCCTTCCAGAAGAACATATGGCTCAATCTCAAACAATGTTCTGCTGCTCTTTAAGACTTTACTGTCACCAAGGTCCAACATGCTTTTAGCCTGTTGTGTGGCAGTTGTAGTTTTCCCACACCACTTTGGACCTTCTATAAGAACAGCCCCTTTTCCTGCTATCTTTCTGGCCAACAAGCCATCTGCAATTCTATTTTTATACATAGCTCAAGTTTCGCAAGTGATAATTTAATGTTTCTTAACAAGTTGATATAGTATACT
>JAKSJT010000070.1 GCA_024402125.1 Bacteroidales bacterium | reverse complement strand
GTACTCCTTTGCTGTAGCAAGGGAAGTTTCGTAGATAAGATTGTAGTTCTTTGATACAATCTCGCGGCCAACATTGAAGTTGGCAGAAAGTGAAAAGTTCTCTACCATATTATTCTAAAGTCTTATTTATTAGTTTCTTATACAGGATCAATTGATAAAAAATGTTTGTGCTTCATTGGTGCACGGCGTGATCCATATAGCGCGAAACCTGACTTAAGACTTATTTGATCATATGGTTTGGGAACGTTGTTTTGATGCCCACTGAAAAGGGCGGCGAATACAATACGATACTATCTGAATTTAAGTTTCAACTAAGTGACAAATTTTTCAAAGAAATTTGATCACCCTCCCAAGGAGAGGGAGGGAAGATCAATTTAAGCAGCTTTGCAGCAGTAGGAAAATCCTACTGTCACCTCACCGTAGATGTTCTTAAGAGTATTTGCAAGATGTCTCTTTGTAGCAAATCTTGCATTACACTTAGCGTGCGGATGAGCCTTGTAGTAATTCTGGCTCACTCTCTTTTCAACGATTCTTCTAATCTTTCTCTTTGTGGCTCCATCTTCAATTCTGATAGAAACATCACCAAGTCTCTCACCATCCATAAATGACAATCTCTCATCACTTATCTCTCTGGTCTTGTTCTTAATGTACTTTGTTTCACAAAATCTGATTGAGCTGTTATTTTCTGCAGAAGTCAATTCTGCGACTGTGTGGATTAGATTCTTCATATATATTACTTAGTTTTGGTCTCGTAATTAAGTAGCGGTTCAATGAATACGAACTGGGGGCACTGATTCTTTCCACCATTTTCGAAAAAAGATGAAAATTTTTTATCCCCACCTCCTATGCATAACAAAGTACGATAGAGATGCCAGGATATTTCAGTGAATACTCAGATAATAATGGAAGAATTTACCAAAAGGTAAACATGTAAGAGGTTGGGAATAGCCCAAAGGGCTTGGCAGTTACGCTGCCAAAGCGCCTTTGAGTTCAGCCCTTGACTTGAAGAGTCTCATAGAGACAGCTGTAGGAGTCATGCCATAAAGCTCGGCGATCTCCTTTGGACTATAACCCTTACGGGAAAGGTCCATGAGTTCTTTCTCGAGCTGGCCTCTAGAGTCCATGCAGCGTACATAAGCATCCTCGCTCTCTCTTCCGATCATCTCCATCTCAGGAGTGATACCGAATGAGAGTTCCTCTCTTTCATAGAGATCTCCCTCTTCATTCTCCCAGAAGAGCGGCTCCCAAGGGCGCTGTCCCCTGATGTAGTCAATAAGAGCAAACAGAGTCACTCTTTTGAACCAGGTAAGGAACGAAGCCTTATTTGGGTCAAACAACTCTCCCTTATTGAGGAGCTTTGTGTAAGCGTCTGAGAATACGCTTCCCTTATGGTACTCATCAAACCACTTGATACCTTCATGCTTTACATAAGCATTGATAGTTGCGAAAGCAGCTGCTTTCATTGCCTCAAACTGAGTTGATGCAATCTGAAATCCGATTTTGTTTTCCATATTTTGATCAGGATTAATGTTAAACTTCGATTCCCTCCAGGGGGGTGTAATAATAAAAAATGAATGTTTGCGTCTCCGAAGAGCACTTGGGTCTGGATGTGAATCTCTGCTTAAATTGTTACTTGATCATATATGTCTTCAAAATTTGATTCGTTACTATCAATAGGTGTCAATCGTTTTGTTATTGCAAACATAGGATAATAAAATGACAATACAAAATTTTTCTTCATCAAATTTGAATTTATTTGCGTATTTGCCATATTTTTTTCTTTGTATTAAACCTATGTTTACACTTTTATACAATTTCTATACCAAAGAACCCGGCTTTCATCCCCTCATAATGTCTTATTATTTCACTCTCCTCAATGCCGGTGTTCTTGAGTACGACTGCAAAATTATGTCATAAGTGTGCCATATTCTGGCACATACTCAAGATTTTTCACATTATTTCGTGTTTTTTTGCATTTTTTCGCAGCAACCTCCCCTGAGTATTGAAGAATAGATTCTTTTGCATAACTTTGTTCAGTCAATCTTTACACTTTAAGATGCCAGTTAACAAAAATGCGCTTCTGCGCCTGAAAACGATAGATTCCCTACTGTCAGACAGGAAAGGGCACTCAATATCTGAGATAATCAGCGAGTGTTCCCTTGCTCTTCAAAAGTCCGGCCACAGCGATTCTGTCAGTAAAGTCACCATCTATTCTGACATCAAGACTCTGGAAAAGGAGTGGGGCGTCAAGATAGAGAAGTCTTCCACATACCCTGTCATGTATTCTTATGCCTACGACTCCGTCACCATGTCAGGAGACAAGTTGTCATACAATGGATACTCCGATCTTCAGTTTGCCGTCGCTGCTCTCGAAGGAGCAAGCGGTATCCTACAGGTGGACAAGACAACCGAGAAAGTCAGAAAACGTCTTGACGAAATCAGCAGCGAAAAGAAAATCATTGACTTCTCTTCCAACAAGGGTCTCAAAGGCCTCGATCTTCTCTGGCCTATCTACCAGTATATACGAGATGACAAACCCCTATATATAATATATAAGGAAGGATACGAGAACGAGATCCAGCATGACTTCCAGCCATACTACCTCAAGCAGTATAATAATAGGTGGTTCCTTCTCGGATGGAGCTATAACGAAGGAATTGAAGACATGAGAACTCTGGCTCTTGACCGAATTGAAGACATTAGGGTCAACCGATCCAGAATGATGATGCCGGATAAGATCAGGAAAAACGAAATCAACTTCGAGGAGTATTTCGACGATATAATAGGTGTCACAAAAAAAGAGAACGAAGAGGTAAAAGAGATAGTTCTAAGAGCAGACCTGTCTTTCCCTCCCGGCAAGAAGGATTTCAACAGAATTCTGACAAAGCCCCTTCACCACAGCCAGAGATGCGAAGAAAAGGACGGATTTGGTTATATAACAATTGAAGTCAGACGCAATGTCGAACTCTTTACCAATCTAAGGCAGTTCGAGCATATAGAAATAGTATCCCCTGAAGATGTAAGAGAAGAACATCTAAGACGCATCAGAAGCATTCTGTACAACTACGGCCTGAAAATGGTCAAATACACAGGCCCACAAAAGAATAACAAATAGGAACTATGGCTCCCATCGACATCCTGACATACATACTTGCCGCAGCTGTACCGTATCTAATCATGTGCGCCTGCAAGAGATCAAAGATCCTTGATGCCATCGGTCCTATAATAATATTGTATGCACTCGGCATCATTGCTGGGTTTCTGGGACTTAAGAGCGATGCTCAGACAATTGTAACAGGTGCAACAATTCCACTGGCCATTCCACTCATTCTATTTGGGAACAGAATAACACTTACAAAAACAAACACTAAGGACGGGGCACTCGCTTTTGTCAGCTGCCTTGTTTCCGTAATCCTGGCAGTCTCGGCATCATTCCTCATATTCCGTCCAGATACCAAAATCGCAGGAATGGTCGCAGGATGCGCTTCAGGAGGAACAATGAACATGGCCGCCATAAAACTCGCACTAGGTGTTGACGAGTCCACCTTTGTTCTTCTTAACACCTATGACATGGCAGTATCATTCTTATATATGATCGTGCTACTTGTTTTTGGAATAAGCCTCGCAAGAAAGATCCTCCCCAATAAAAGCAACACTTCAAAGGACGACATCTCCAAAGACAATGACACCAGCCAGAGTCTACCGCTAAGGCAGAAGATCAGGAACTATCTCTTTTTCTTTATATGTGCTGCCCTATGCTGCGGCATTTCGTACGGAATATCACAATTATTCTCAGAGGATGTATTCATGCTCGTATTCATCCTATGCATCACCGCACTTGGAATAGGGTTCTCATACAACAGGAAGATAAGGACCACTCCCGGTTCTTACGACATGGGAATGTACCTCGTGTATGCTTTCAGTTTCATTGTGGCATCAATGGCTGACTTTAAGAACATGTCACTTGGAGAGAATGTGATGATACTAGGGTTCTTTGCAGGGACCATATTCGGATCCCTTATTCTTCATATGATATTCTCGTACCTGCTGAAGATTGATGCAGACACCGCCGTTATCGCTTCCAATGCATTCGTGAATGCTCCACCGTCAGTGCCAGTCATCGCATCTGCGATGAAAAACAGAAAAGCCCTGACAACAGGGCTCACTATCGGTATTGTCGGATATGCTATGGGAACATATCTGGGCATTCTAATATCCACCCTACTAAGCCATCTCTAGAACTAGACCCTTAACAGCCGCCTTGACATTATTCATGGCGGTTTGTTTCTTCATAGCCGCTTCAAGTGGCATACCTTCAGGTGTCACCTGACAGATATATCTGAACTTCATCTTCTCCAATTCAGGACACATCTCAATCTTTCCAGACATAAGCGCTGTCGGAATACCCTGCTTCATCGCTCTTTCCAAGACTCCAGCCGGAGTCTTTCCTTTCGGAGTCTGAAAGTCAGATTTTCCTTCTCCGGTTATAACAAGATCTGCTCCCTCTATGATAGAATCAAACCCTATTGCATCCAGCACCATCTGAATGCCAGGGACAAGTCTTGCTTCCAAAAAAGCAGCGAACGCTCCCCCAAGACCTCCCGCAGCACCAGCTCCTGGCATATTGGAGACATCCACCCCTGTCTGTTCTTTTATCTCTTCCGAATACTTGACAAGTCTCTCCTCGAGAATCTCAACATCCTCTGGGGATGCACCCTTTTGTGGAGCAAATACTCGGCTCGCCCCCTTTGGCCCAATAAACGGAGTGTCAACATCACACGCCACCGTAATCTCTTTACCTTTCAGCGCAGAAAGGAATCCCGGAACCGAGATCATTCCTCTTCCTCCATCGTTAGTAGCACTTCCTCCCAGTCCCACAATGAACCTCTTGCAGCCTCTGGATGCTGCATCCATAAGCAGTTCACCCAGACCTCTAGTGTCAGTCAGAAGAGGGTTGCGTTCACTCTCTGACAGCAGAACAAGGCCGCAGGCAGCTGCGGACTCAACGACTGCGAGATCCCCGGCAATGCCATATCTTGCCGGTATCTTTCTTCCTAATGGGTCACTTACTATGGTTTCGATGATTTCTCCATTGACAGATGAAATAACAGCTTCCACTGTTCCTTCTCCACCATCAGCTACATTGACGCAGACAACACTGCACGACGGAAGGACCTCTTTCAGTGCTGACTCTGCGGCTGTCGCAACCTCCAGAGAAGACAATGACCCTTTGAACGAATCTGATGCTATAACAATCTTATCTAGTGACATAAACTATCTCACACTCCAAGTTAAGCCATTCCACACAATGCCAAAGTTCAAAGAATAGAAATTACCGAAAGCCTTGTTGTCAGTCATTGCTCCGAATAGCTTGAATCTTAAGTTACTCTCCATATACGAACCGCCGTTACCGTATAAGGCATAAAGCCTTCTGGAAAGTTTACAGCTATACTGCAATCCGGCCTCTATTCTAAGGCCATCTATTTCACTTTGAATTTTCTCATTGCCTTTTCCTTTCTCACCTGTGAACTGGTCCAGGAATGTCACGCCAACACCAGCAAATGGGGAAAGGGATGATGTGTTTGTATCCCAAACATTATATCCAACCAAAAAGGAGATGTTTCCGCTCTGACAGTTTGTACCCTTCTGCCAGTAGTAGTCATACTTCGGGTCATAGTAGAACTCGTCCAGCTTGAGTTTGCCACCAAAGCCCAATGTCATGTCTATTCCAAAGTAGACCCTTTTATAAGGGAAATCAAAACCAAGGTTCAAACCATGCATAACAGGAAGTGCTTCAGATACTTTTCCGCCCATGAAAGCCTCTGCCTGGTATCCAAAATAAAAACCGAATCCCATTGGTTTCTTCGAAAAGTGAGGCTCCATAAGCGGTCTTTCATTAACTGAGGATAGTAATTCCTTATTCTGCTTTTCATAATCAGCTATCACAGATGAGATAGCTCCATTGTCACTCTCAGTTGCAAAAGCGCTCGAGCGACTTCGAATAAGTCTATCGTAGTAGTCAATGATTGATTTATTGGACTCTTCTTTCTTAATCGGAGAATCCAAAGCATTCTGAAGTTCTCGCCTTGATACCTCCGCCCTATCGAAGAGTGCCTGATAGTATCGAAGAGACCAGTCATCATACCTTGTCGGATCAATCCATGAATTGAGTTTATCCATATATAGATATGTCCTAAGATGAGCAAACTTTAAATTGCCCAACTTTACCATCTCGGAGTGATACTCTATTGAATACTCAATCTTTCCAGTATTTTTGCTGCTCTTATCTCCAATGATGCGTGATGAGAAATCCTCTTTAACAAGAGGCCCCTCACTCCAATACTTAATCCCCACCAGAGTCTCGTCCTGAGCGGAAAGCGACACACCAAACAAAAGAAGAACTACATTCAGAAGTATTGTTCTGTATCTCATATTCTTTATGCTTTAAGCAAAGGTAAGCATTCTGACAAACAACTGAACTCATTAACGCAAAAAGCTGACCCGAAGGCCAGCTCTTTAAATGGAACGTAAGAAACTTCTAGAAGCTGAAGCACATCATCTCCTCGATAGTGTCATTGAATGACTCTAATACCTCCTCCACTGTCTCCTTGCTACCATACTTGAATGCGAATTCCTGAGCAAAATCAAGCTCAGACTTTGTAATCTTTTCGTCCATAGCTTTTAGTTTTATAATTTACTGCAAAGCTATAGCATGACTGTGCAAAATTTTGGCACACCCTCGAAAAGATATACAAATTTTATCAACAAAAAAGTGGAAGAGAATCTCTTCCCTTCCACTCCTATCTAGTTATAAAGCCTTACTTGTTTTGAGTGTTCCAGATCTTAGTTTCTGTACACTTTACAACCAGGCCTTTTCCTCCGACGCTGATCTTGAAGTCACCCTCTTCAAGAGTCCATCTGTTATCCTGACCAACAAATGCAAGATCTGTTGCAGGAACCTCGAGTGTCACCACCTTGCTCTGTCCAGGCTGAAGCTCCACCTTATCAAATGCACGGAGTCTTCTGGAATCAGGAATCACGCTAGCGACAACATCACTTGAGAAAAGAAGAACAGATTCCTTACCAGCAACTGATCCTGTGTTCTTAACAGACACTTCGAACTTAAGCACGTCGCCTGCCTTAAACTCAGTCTTGTTGCACTTAAGGTCGCTGTACTCAAATGTCGTGTAGCTTAGACCTGCTCCAAATGGATACTGGACATCCATCACTGCATCATAGTTATATGATCCCTCCATTACAGCAGCTGTCTGCTCAGAAACCTTGAAGTCATATGTATGAAGAGTATTTACATACTTAGGGTATGTGAATGGGAGCTTACCGCTGAAGTTCTCTTCACCGCAAAGAAGACTAGCAAGAGCATCTGCTCCATAGTTGCTTGGAAGCATTACATCAATGACAGCTTTTGCAAGTGGTTCAATCTCGTTGATCACACGTGGCCTACCCTCATTGAGAACAAGGACAATAGGCTTACCTGTCTTAGCAAGAGCTTTGACAAGCTCTCTCTGATTCTTCGAAAGAGTAATATCGTCGATGTTTCCTGGAGTCTCACAGTATGACTGCTCACCTACACAAGCCACGATTACATCAACTCCGGAAGCAGCGGCTACTGCTGATGCTATATTGACATCAACTTCGTTCTGCCACATACTGTAGCCTTCGTCATACCTGATTGCTTCAGCAAGCTTGACGTTTGATGCTCCGAACTTGTCCCTGATTGCTTCATAGATAGTGTTAAACTTCTCAACATATTCAGAATCATTGGTTCCCTGCCATGTGTAAGACCATCCTCCGTTAAGAGAACGCATTGAGTTTGAGTTCGGACCGGTAACAAGGATCTTTGTTCCCTTCTTAAGAGGAAGGATGCCGCCTTCGTTCTTAAGAAGAACCTCTGACTCTACTGCTGCCTCATAAGAAGCATTCTTATACTCATCACAAGCGAACTTGTCATAACCTGTAACATCCCATGTAGGATTGTCGAACAGGCCAAGACGATACTTAAGTCTGATTACTCTTGCACATGCATCGTCAAGACGAGCCTGTGGGATTGCACCTTCCTTGACGAGCTCAACAATAAGGTCGCATGCTTTTGGATCATATGGATCCATAATCATATCAATACCCGCGTTGATACCGATACGGATCGCATCCTTCTTATCAACTGCAATATGCTCACGTGTGTAGAGGTTGTCAATATCTGCCCAGTCCGTTACGATCATACCATCCCAGTTGAGACCTTCCTTGAGCCAACCTGTAAGAAGTGTCTTGTTTGCGTGAGTAGGAACTCCATTAAGAGATGCAGAATTAACCATCACGGTAAGAGCACCAGCTTCAATGCACTCCTTAAATGGAGCGAAGTACTTCTCTCTAAGGTCAAGAGGTGAAACATACGCTGGAGTTCTGTCCTTTCCACTTCTAGTTGCACCATAACCCATGAAATGCTTTATGCTGACAGCTGTGTGATCAAGGTCAATCTCGTTAGGGTTCTCGCCCTGGATTGCCTTTGTCTCGATAGAAGCCATCACACTCTGAAGGTATGGATCTTCTCCATAGCTTTCCCAGTTTCTAGACCATACAGGGTTTCTGGTGAGGTCCATAACAGGAGAGAACACCCAAGGAACCATAGCGGCACGTGTCTCATAACCGATAGCCTCTCCCATGATTGCCGGATACTTTGTGTTGAATGTTGCAGCAAGGTTAACCTCCTGTGGGAAGAAAGATCCGTCTGAGAGGTAGGTTGCTCCATGAATCATATCCAGACCATAGATTGTAGGGATTCCGATAAGTTCCATTGACTTGTTCTGGATCTTGGCTACCATCTCTGCAGTATACTCTCTATCGAATGACTTGTCCCAAAGAGTATTGAGAATAGATCCTACCTTGTATCTTCCGAAGATTTCTTCCACCTTGGCATCGTCAAGGTCGTTATCTCCAAGTATTGTTCCTACAGAAAGCTGGACAAGCTGTCCTGCCTTCTCTTCGATTGTCATTCCCTTAAGAGTCTTCTGAACCCTTGCCTCAAGGTTCTTGTCCTGCGCAATAGCAGGTTTGGAATTAGATGCCAGTTCTGCCTGAGACGAAGAACCGGAGCACGAAACGAGCAGCATTGCAGATGATGCAATGGCCAATGCAGATTTGATGATTGTACGTATCATGTATTTTAGATTAGAATTAATTCTTTTTAAGAATAATGACGGACTAAGCGCCAAGTTCTTTGAACCCTCGCCAAAGATAATCAATAATATCTTTACTATTAAATGATTCTGCAGTGAAAGTATCAGTCAGGACATCTCCGGCATAGCCATGTATCCATACGCCTAGCTTAGCGGCGGAAGGGCCGTCATAGCCCCTTGCCATAAGACCAGAAGCTAGACCGGTAAGGACATCTCCTGATCCGCCCTTTGCCATACCAGGATTTCCGGTAGTATTCTCATACACCTCTCCGTCCGGAGTATAAATACGGCTGTGATAACCTTTGGATACTATAGTGCAATTGAAGGTCTTGGCTAGTTCCAATGTCTTTTCATGCTTCTGTTCTGGAGTATCCCAGCTGATGAACCTGCGAAGTTCTCCCTCATGAGGAGTCATGACAGAACCTTCCGGGACCAGACCCATAAGAATAGGATTGTACGCCAGGAAATATAGAGCATCCGCATCAAGAAGCATTGGTATTCCCATCTGCTTTGCCTGACTCATCAGAAACTCTAGTGCCAATCCTGTTCTAATGTCTCTTCCAAGACCAGGACCTACGCCAATGCAGGAATACTTGCTCAGATCGCTTGGCACAGCTGACACCACATCGCTTTCAGGATCAACTGAGAGCATGGCTGAAGGATGGCTTATTGCCGCCGAATCAGTCGTAGTCTTCACTGAATGAAGAGTCACTAGACCGCACCCGCTTTTAAGCGACGCTCCAGTAGACAGAAGAGCCGCTCCCGGCATGCTGCTGCAGCCGCATACTAAAAGCAGATGACCGTAATCCCTTTTATGGGAGTCATTCTTCCTAGGAATCAGCAAAGACTGAAGATAAGGTTTATCAAGTAGTTCCATGAAACAAAAATAGATATAATCAGACAAAAAGAGAAGACTAAGGATTTTTCATACCTAAGCCTTCTCTAATCAAAATCATATTGCTAGAAAGAAGTCCCAGTCAAAGACTGAAACCACACAAAAATAATACTATTTTCTTCAAATACCAATTGTTGTTACCTTATAGAATTCCACTTCATGACATGATGAAGGGATATCCAAGTTGCAGTCATAGAATGGTCATTTTTTCATCTCAGCCCAGAACTCTTCTTTCTGTTTATTATATGTCTCGATACATGTGTGTCCACTAAAAGTTGTGGACGGTTTATATAAGTTTAACAATTAAAACAAAGTCGGTTCACTCGACTCATCAAGTTCATTGACAATATTGTTGTTAGGTTTGCCAAAGAGTTTGTCAAGCGGCAAAGTCTCTGTAAGAGAGACGCTTGCAAGCTGTAACATCTCATAGATTGACCTCTCGATTTTCATCTTTTTCTGCACTATGGCCATCATACAATAGGCCGTGATTGCGGAGTAAATCTGGATCCTGACGGCATTCTCGGTATTGCCCCAGAATTTTTTAATCTTGAGATGCTGCTTCAGCCACTTGAAAAACAGTTCGATTTGCCACCGGTTATGGTACAGTTCAGCGACCATCATAGGGCTGATATCCAGCCTTTCATCTTCGGCGAAAGCGTTCGTGAAGAAGATAAACTTCCTCTTGTTCTCCTCGTCCCAGTAGATGACTCGTCTGATCTTGTCGGGATACTTTC
>JAKSJT010000007.1 GCA_024402125.1 Bacteroidales bacterium | reverse complement strand
AAAAAAAAAAAAAAAAAACAAAAAAAATAAAAACAAAAACAAAAAAGGGAAGGTGAAGAGAGACAAAGTCTTGAAAAACAAATTAAAAAGAAGGGTCTTTCTGATAGTGTGATTCTGGGAAAAGCAGAAACTGATATGGTATCAGTATATAGGAATGCATCTATTCTTGCAATGTCATCAAGGTTTGAAGGCCTTCCAATGGTGCTTTTGGAGGCTCAAGCTGCAGGAATTCCTATTGTCAGCTTCAAGTGCAAGTGTGGCCCTCTGGATGTAGTGACTGATGGTGTGGACGGATTCCTTGTTGAAGAAGGCGATGTTAGAGGATTGGCAGACAAAATGTCTATTCTTATGAATGATGATTCTCTTCGAAAAAGAATGGGAGCTGCAGCGTATAAGGCGTCTGATAGATTTGATGAAAAGAAGATAATGGCTCAATGGAACAATCTGTTCAAAGAACTATAGTAGTATCTGCTGTCAATGTTAGAAAGGGTGGTACTCTTACTATCCAGAGAGATTGTCTGCAGTATTTGTCAGAACTTGTGAAGGGAGGAGATTATAAAGTATATGCTCTTGTCCACAACAAGAATCTCTGCTACTACGATGGAATAGATTATATTGAGTTCCCGAATACTATAAAGGGATGGAGTAAGAGGCTTTGGTGTGAGTATGTGACTATGAAGAAAATGTCTAAGGAGATAGGACCTGTCTACCTTTGGCTTTCAATGCATGATACAACACCAAATGTAATTGCAGAGAAGCGAGCTGTATATTGCCAGACTTCATTCCCATTCTATAAGTGGAGTTATCGGGACTTCTACTTTGACTACAAGATTGCACTCTTTGCTATGTTCACCAGATTCGCATACAGGGTGAACGTACATAAGAACAATTATTTGATTTCTCAGCAGCAGTGGTTTAGACATGGACTGTCTGAGATGCTGAGTGTTCCAGAATCTCAGATTGTTCTTTGTCCTCCTCAGAGAAAAGTGACTGAGGTCGTTCCTGAAGAGCTGAATCTGGACGTGCCTATTTTCTTTTATGCGTCAACTCCTGATTGTCATAAGAATTTCGAGACACTTTGTGAAGCGTCCAGATTATTGGAAAAGGAGCTCGGAAAGGGGAAATTTAAAGTTGTTCTAACTCTGTCAGGTGATAAGAATAGATACGATAGGTGGCTCAAGAAGAAATGGGGAAATGTGGATTCTATCGAATTTGCAGGATTTATGTCTAAAGAGAGGCTGTATGGATATTATAAACAGGCAGCTGCTTTAGTTTTCCCGTCAAAAGTTGAGACTTGGGGATTGCCTATATCTGAATTCATGGACGTATCGGATAGACCTATTATCTTGTCTGATTTGCCATATGCACATGAAACTGCTTGTGGAAAGAATCCGGTTTCATTCTTCTCTCCAACTAATGCAAATGAGTTGAAACAAAGGATGAAAGAAGTGCTAGATGGCAATTTGTCTAGTTTTCAGAGTAATAAGCCAACGGAGGCATTGTCACCGAAAGCGTCATCATGGAAAGAATTGTTTGAAATTTTATTAAATAAATAACTATGAGAATACTTGAACTTGGAAAATTCTGGCCAATTGGAGGCGGAGTTGAGAAGGTGATGTATGATATTACTAGGGGAGTGTCAGCAAAAGGCATCGATGTAGATATGCTTTGTGCATCTTTCGATCCTCAAACTATCCAGATCAATGAGCATGGTAGAGTAATTGCAGTAAAGTCATATGCCAAAAAAGCAGCTACAATGATTGCCCCTGCAATGATTACAAAGCTTAGAGAGATATGTAATCAGTATGATATCGTGCACGTTCATCATCCTGATCCAATGGCAGCTCTTGCTTTGTTCCTGTCAGGATACAAAGGAAAGGTAATTCTTCACTGGCACAGCGATATTCTCAGTCAGAAATTTTTCTTGGCATTCTATAAGCCTCTTCAAAGTTGGCTAATAAAGAGAGCTGACCTAATACTCGGAACCACCCCAGTATATGTCGCTCAATCTCCATATCTTCAGAAAGTGCAGGATAAGATCAATTATCTTCCTATAGGAATTGAAGATATGACTTGCACAGAGGCTCAGATCCATAAAATAAAGTCTCAGTATCCAGGCAAGAAGATTGTTTTCTCCTTAGGCCGTCTGGTTCCATATAAGGGATTTACATATCTGATTGATGCCGCAAAGTATCTTTCGGATGAGTATCATATAGTAATCGGTGGAACTGGTCCTCTTAAAGAAGAACTGACTGCAAAGATTAATACAACTGGAGTAACTGATAAAGTATCTCTTATTGGTTTTGTGCCCGATGAGGATATTGCTGCGTGGTATAATGCCTGCGATCTTTTCTGTTTGAGTTCAATTTGGAAGACTGAGGCATTTGCAATAGTTCAGATTGAGGCCATGTCTTGTTCTAAACCGATTGTTGCCACAACTATTCCTGAATCAGGAGTGTCATGGGTCAACGCTCATGGAATTTCTGGACTAAATGTAGTACCGGAAGACGGAAAAGCCCTGGCAGAGGCTATATCTTCTATCACTTCAGACCCTAATGTGTATGAGGGATTTAGCAAAAAAGCCAAGCAAAGATTTGAAGAAAACTTCCGCTTCGAAAAAATGATTGAAAAGTTTCTTTCGTTTTGTTAAATCTAAAACTTTTGAAATCATAAATAATGCATTCTAGCGGCCTGTAGGGCTGAATTTCGATATCATCATTTAATTATTGTTTACCGTTTTGGTAAGAATTATTACACGTCATAGTTTAATTTTGCAACCGAAAACAAACGACGACTTACAAAACTTACTTAAACTTAAAAAAACAAATTATGAAAAGAATCGCTTTGGCAATCGCTCTGATTGCACTATCAATTTCCGCTTCAGCACAGACAAAGGCTCAGTATACTAACGAGTATAAGGGCTGGTATGTAGGCGTACATGGTGGTATCAATTATTCAGGTAACGAAAACGCTAAATATGGTAACTTCGCTGAACTTCTTACAGGTACAGCGCTTGTTTCTGTTGGCTATAAGCTCGACGATATTTGGGGTGTTCGCGCAATGGGCGGTTATGGTACAAATGTCAGTGCAACAAATGTCAAGGAATCACATGCTCCTATTGATTATTATACTTTGAAGGATGCTACAGGTTTCGTAGATGCAACTCTCGACCTCTCTTATCTTATGACAAAGCGTAATGATTGCGCTGTTGATCTTAAGGCATTCCTCGGTATCGGTGCAGGTATTGCATGGGATTACGGTGAGTCTGAGGTGCTTCCTTGGTACCATATCACAAAGACAACACAGTTTGCAATTGCTCTTCGCGCTGGTCTTAGCGCTGAGTACAGAATCAACAATAGAATTGGTGCAACTGTAGACGCAGCTCTCGCAGGATTCCAGGATAACTTCAATGGTGTTTCTGCTGGTATCTTCTACGATCTTCGTGGTACACTTGCATTCGGTGTTGTATATCATTTCTAGGATTTAGCTTTGAAAATCAATAAAGCTTTCAAATTGAATGAAGTAGGGGGAGAGTATATGCTCCTCAATACTTCAGAGTCTAAAGTAAGCCTCAATAAAGTATTCAGACTTAGCTCTTCTGCTGCATGGTTGTGGGAACAACTTGTAGATAAGGATTTTACCGAAACAGAAGTCGTTACGTTGATTTGTTCTGAATATGAGGTTGCTGAAGATGTGGCAAAGCGTGATGTGAATCATCTGCTCGATGTCTGGAAGAATAACGGAATCATTTCTTGAGTTATTAAGATCAGGCCTTTGGCAAACTGAACCTGATCATTCTCTTCTGAAGGGTTTTTCAGAGAAAGAGTGGCGAAGCTTATGGCTTATGGCCAGAAAGCAGACAGTCCAAGGTCTTGTATATTACGGTATTAATCTTCTTCCTAAAGACTGCCTTCCTCCGATTATGACCCTCGCGTCGTGGATGGTCGAAATCGAAAGAATTCATCAGGAAAATACAAAAATAGATTCAGTCATAGCTGAGCTGTCAGAATGGTGGAAATCATCTGATATGCTGGCCGTTGTAATGAAGGGCTCAACAGTTGCTGAATTGTATCCTGATCCATCGCTGAGAATTAGTGGAGATATAGATTTATATTTCCCAAATGAATCTGATTGGAACTCAGCGATTTCTATAGCAAAAGAACATGGATGTACCCCAGAGTTTGATAGTGATGGTGATGTGCACTATGCTTATAAGAAAGTTATAGTAGAACACCATAGAACATCCAGTGAACTCTCTTCAAGGCAAAGTTTAAGTAAGTTAGAATCACTTGAAGAGTACCAGGAGTGGAGAAATATGAAGAAGCTCGCTCCACTTCCTAATTTGCTGCTGCTCAACACGCATATTTTGAAGCATGCGATGGTTGCCGGTATTGGATTGCGACAGTTTTGTGATATAGCTATGGCTTATAAAACTTACTTCGCAGACAATCAAAATAGAGAATTGGCTGAGGAATATAAATCCGCAATCAGTTCACTTGGACTTGAAAAATGGACTCGACTTTTACATTCTTTTTTGGTTGACCATTTGGGATTGTCCAATAATGACTTGCCCTTTCCATTGAACGAGAAGTTAGATTCAGCCTGGCTTATGGCTGAAGTTATGAAAGATGGCAATTTTGGTGAACAGCAGAAGAACGATAGTATGATTAAGAAAATTCTACATAAGTTCTTGTTTAGTGTAGGTTTTGCACCTCGTGAATATTTCGCGAGAATGTTCTCATTGGTGCTTGGCAGGTCCAAGTTGACTTTTGGTAAAGATATTTGATAAATTATGACCAGATATCAATTTATGGTGGCCGCATTGACTTTTGAGTGTCAGTTCCCTGAAGGGATTGATGTTCAAAAGTTTTTGCGTTTTTATGCCCCATTCCTTCGCAAGGATCACATTGACAATCCAGCATTCATTTTTTCCACGCTTGATTTGGTGCCAGATTTTGACAGAGATAATCTGCTTGAAACATTCTCGAATGATCTGGGGGATGTTTCCGTTTATCAGAGTGGCGACAGTTATGTCATGACTTTCGGATATAACGAGACGGGAAACGTCCATTATATGGTTTCAGACAAGTTATTTACGACGATAAGAGTTTATATCCATTGGGATGGCCTATATGGTCCTACGGCCCTTACATCAATGTTGCGCGTTGCCTTTTCACAGAATATTCTCCTTCATGATGGCGTTTCTATTCATTCGTCAGTCATCTCCAATAATGGTTATGGATATTTGTTCCTGGGTAAAAGCGGAACAGGAAAAAGTACACATACAAGATTGTGGCTACAAAATATTGATGGCTCCACTCTCTTGAATGACGACAATCCTATTTTGAGGTTTGAGGGAGATAAACTATATGTTTATGGATCGCCTTGGAGTGGTAAAACGCACTGTTATAAGAATGAAAGAGCTGTAGTTAAGTCAATTGTTAGACTTGAACAAGCCCCAGTGAATGAGTTCAGTAAGCTTTCTGGAGTGTTCGCTTGGACTGAGTTATTCCCTTCATGTGCGATACTCAAACACTGCACTGACCTTTATCAGATTGGAATAGGATTAGTGAATAAAATCGTGTCTTCTGTTTGTATTGGTCACATGAAGTGTTTACCAAACGCAGAGGCGGCTAAAATTTGTGCACTAAAAGTGGGTCAATTTGCTGATTAGTAGTGCTTTTTTCTGAATAAAATGTTAAATTTGTAGTCTATATGAATTACAAGACCAAATAAAAATTATGAAGAACAAATTATCTTTATTAGCATTCGCAACTTTGTTGTTCGTCACTTCGTGTACGGGCTACAAGAATCTCACCTATTTCAACGATATGGAACTGGGTGAGTATTATAATGTTGCGCCTGTGCCAGAAGTTAAAATTCAGAAAGACGACAAGATTGCTATTGTTGTGTCATGCTCTAATCCTGAACTTGCTGCTCCTTTTAATGGTGGCGTTGTTTCAATGAATGTAGAAAGTGGTGCAACTAATGTGACTGGCACTGGCTCTCCAAAAGAGTATACGGTTTCTAAGTACGGTACAATTCTCTTTCCAATTTTAGGTAATATTGAGGCTGAGGGCCTTACATTGGAAGAACTTAGTACTTCTATAGAAAAGAAGATCATTGCAAGTGCAATGCTTAATGATCCAATGGTTAAAGCTGATTTCACTAACTTTAAATATACAATTCTTGGAGAGGGCGCTAAAGGTGTCTATACTATTACTGAGAATAAGATTAATATCATTGATGCTCTAGCAAAGGCAGGCGGTGTGCCTAGGAGTGCTAAGAATAATGATGTTATTGTTATCCGTACAGAGAATGGACAGAGAAGATCTTATTCAGTGAATCTCAGATCAATTGATCTATTTGATTCACCAGTTTACTATTTGCAGCAGAATGATGTCATCTATTTGAAACCAAATGCATACCAGAAGGATGGTCTTAGAGATTTCATTACTTCTAATGTTTCATTTGGTTTGTCGACATTGTCTATGTTCGCAACAGCTTATATGTATCTTAGATTCAGAAAGAGATAGTTATGGCAAAGAAAGTCAATGAAGAAGGTGGAGTTAATCTCCTTGATTTATTCTTTTATCTACTAGGATACTGGTATTGGTTTGTGCTTTGTGTTGTCCTTTGTGTGGGCTATCAATACTATCAGTACTCCAAGACAAGATTCTTGTATAGAACAGATGCTACTGTAATTATCAAGGACCCAGCTGATACGAGATCAACTGTCCGTATGGATAATTACAATACTCTTATCAATAAAGTAAATGTATCAAACGAGGTTCTTAACTTCAAGACAAAACAGTTGATGTCAGAGGCCGTAAAGCGAGTCGGTGCAGATGTTAATTATACTGTAAGTGACTGGCTTAGAACTAGAGAGCTCTATACAGACGCTCCTGTTACTGCTGTTTTCCCTGAACTGAATAGAACAGTTGTTTCATTTAATGTTACTCCGGTTGATGAGATGACTGCAAAGATTGAAATCCCAGGACAGGCACCAGCTGTTGTTAATGTTAATGATACAATTGAAGTTTCTTTTGGTAAAGTGATGCTTCTTCCTAATCCAAGCTATAACCAGTGGACAGGAAAGACAGTTTCAATTACAAAAAACAACTTGCTTTCTGTAGCGAAGGGCTTCCTTTCAAGAATGCAGATTAGACAGACTGAGGAACAGTCTACAATCTTGTCATTCAACATGCAGGATTATAACCCAGTTCGTGCAACAGCCGTTTTGAATTCATTGATTGATGTCTATAATGAAGAAACAATCAAGGATAAGAATCAGGTAGCTGTTAACACATCAGAGTTCATTGCTGAACGTTTGATGATTATTGAGAATGAACTTGGTGCTGTTGAAAATGACCTTGAAGATTTCAAGGTTAAGAATAGGTTGATGAGCGCAAATGAGACAGCCAGTCTTTATTTGAATGAGAGCCGTCACTCAAACTCTGAGGTTCTTAATCTCGAAACTAGATTGAAACTGGCAGAATATATTAAGGAATATCTTGATGATCCTGCTAAGCGTAATGAATTGATACCTGCTAATACAGGTATTGGTGATGTTAAGATTGAGGGTCAGATTAACCAGTATAACTCCATTAAGCTTAATAGGGATAAGCTCCTTGTCAATAGTAGTGAGGCTAATCCTGTAATTGCTTCAATGTCAGCTTCTTTGGAATCGGTAAGACAGACTATTAAGAATACAATTGATAACTTTATTGTCAGCCTTAATGTTCAGAAGAACGATGCACTTTCTCAGGAAAGATCTTCAGTTGTAAAGTTCTCTGCAATGCCTTCAAAGGCAAGACAGATGCTTAGTATTGAGCGTCAGCAGCAGATTAAAGAAACACTTTACCTCTACCTTCTTAACAAGAGAGAAGAGAATGCTTTGACTCAGGCCATGGTTGATAATAATGCTAAGATTATCGATGCTACTGAGGTCAACTGGAATTCAATTTATCCAGATAAGAAGAAGATGATTCTTTTGGGAATCTTGATGGGTCTTGCTATTCCAGGAGTTATTCTTATTGCTGTTCTCTTCCTTGATACCCGTGTTAAGTCGAGACGAGAAATTGAGGAAAGCGTATCTGCACCATTCGTCGGTGAACTTCCGCTTCATAAGCTTAAGAGAGGTGAGACTATGCCTGCGATTGCTTATAAGAAGGGATCTAAAGATATTTTGGCTGAAGCCTTCCGAATAATGGGAACTAATATTGAGTTCATGAAATCTTCGGAAGATCAGAAAGTTATCACATTCACGTCTTTCAATGTTGGTGCTGGTAAGAGTTTCGTTGCAGCCAATTTGTCTGCATGCTTGGCCGATGTGAACAAGAAAGTTGTCTTGGTCGACCTCGACCTTAGAAAGAGAACAACTTCAAGAAATATGGGCCATCTTCATAAAGTTAGAGGTGCATCAAATTTCCTTTCTGATCCATCTGTGACTATTGATGAGGTTATTGTTAACCTTGAGGATGAGAAGGGCTTTGATTTTGTGCCAGCTGGTCAGGTACCACCTAATCCTGTTGAGCTTCTTAAGCGATCAAGACTAGATGATATGATCAATGAACTTAGAAAGATTTATGATTACATTATCATCGATAACGTTCCTGTTGATATCGTAGCAGATTCTAGAATTATTAATAGAGTTTCTGATATTACATTGTTTGTTATCAGATATGGTAGAATTGATCGTAGAATGCTTGCTCAGGTTCAGTCTATGTATGAGGACAATAAACTTAAGAACTTGGGTGTCATTCTTAACGGATCTGAAGTTCGCAGTTCTTATTATGGTAGCCGTTATGGTTACGGCTATGGTTATGGCTATGGCTATGGTTACGGCTATGGTTATGGTTATGGTTATGGTTATACTTATGATGATGGAACAGAGCATACTCATAAACATCATCGTCATAAGAAGAGAAAGGGAATTGCTAAAGTATTAGATATATTCAGTAAGAAGAAGTAATGACTATAGCAGTTGATTTTGATGGTACCATTGTTGAGCACAAGTACCCAGAAATAGGTAGAGAGATACCATTTGCCATAGAAACTCTAAAGCGTCTGAAAAGTAAGAATTACAAGTTAATTCTTTGGACAGCAAGAGAGGGCAAGCTCCTCGAGGATGCAGTAAACTACTGTAAGGAAAGAGGTTTGGAGTTTTACGCAATTAATGCAGATTCTCCAGATGCGATCGTACAAGAGAAGCATGCAGCAAGAAAGCTTAAGGTTGATATGTTTATTGACGATAGAAATCTAGGCGGACTACCTGACTGGGGTGTTATTTACCAGATGGTGACTAGACGTCTGTCTTATGAGCAGATTTATAGCCCTGAATATCAGGATGAATATGGACATCATCATAAGAAAGGCTTTTTTGAAAGATTATTTGGAAAATAGTTAGTTTAATTAATCAATATTTATCGTATTACTATGAAAGTAAAATTTATCATTGGAGCAATTGCTCTCGCAATGCTTTCAGTTGCTCCTGCTGCAATGGCACAGGAGGATGGTAATAGAGATGCAAACGGCAAGATCGTTCGCGGACCTTACCATACAAACAGATTCGGTGACAACTGGTTCGTAGGTGTCGCTGGTGGCGTAAATATCTTCACAGAGTCTGGCAACAAGCCAATCCTTTCTCCAGCTCTTGATATCAACTTCGGTAAGTGGTTCACTCCAAGTGTTGGTATGAGATTCGGTTATCAGGGGCTTGAGGTTAATTCATGGACAGAAAGAGGTACATATGATGATGGTTCAATGAGACCATATATCCAGAACTTCAATAAGGATAAGAACATGTATAAGGAGCAGTTTAGCTTCGCATACATCCACAATGACCTTATGTGGAACCTCTCAAATGCTATATGGGGTTACAGAGAGACACGAGTTTACAACCTTATTCCTTATATCCATGCTGGTTACCTCCGTACATACAAGCTTGATGCAGGTAAGAACGAGTTCACACTTGGATCTGGTATTCTCAACACATTCCGCATCAGCAACAGAGTAGGTATTACTTTCGACGTTCGTCATGACCTTACAAATGGTCGTATGCACTTCGTTAGAAACCGTGCTGGTATTCTTTCTGCAACAGTTGGTATCAAGGTAAATGTGAGCAAGACAAACTGGACTCGTTGCAAGGGTGATGATGCTGATAAGGCTAGAATTGCAGAACTTGAGGCTGCTCTTGCTAAGAAGCCACAGGTAATCGAGCGTACAGATACAGTTACTGTAACACGCGTTGATACAGTTAAGGTTGCTGGTGACAAGTACTTCCCTGGAACAATCTACTTCGAGAGAAACCACTCAGAGATTTCTGCAGGTGAGCTTCAGCACCTTGACTTCTATGTTAAGGGTGTAATTAGAACTAACCCAGATAGAGTATTCACAGTTACTGGATGTGCAGATAAGGAGACTGGTACATCAGAGCGTAACCAGGTTCTTTCTGAGGAGCGTGCTAACAATGTAGCAGACGTACTCTTCAAGAAGTATGGTGTAAGCCGTGACAGAATCATTATCAAGTCTACTGGTGATAAGGAGAATAGATTCGATGCTCCTGAGCTCAACCGAGTTGTAATTATTGAGTAATAATAATTACTTTAAAATAGAGGCTGTTAGACTATGTCTAGCAGCCTTTTTTTATATAAGTTATTTCTTCATAGATACTATAACTTGATTCTGTTTGAGAAATAACTTAACTTTGAAATGGTTAAATTTTATCGAATCGTTTTTAAATCTAATCTTGTTGTGAAATTCTTTAAATCTATTTTTTCTAAGATTAATCCTATGCCTCGAATTGACTCTATTGTGTATGAGTATACAAATAGAGTGAAGAAAAGCATTAATCATGACCTTATAGATATGAGGATAGAGAAACTAACGGATTGTGTTCTCCATTCAAAAGAGATGGGAGTGACTGAGCACAAGTGGTTAGATTCTGATATAATTGTATCATTGACAACATACGGGGACAGGGTGTTTGAAGCTTATTTGGCGATTGAATCAATTATGCAGGGCTCAATTAAACCGAATAAGATAATTTTGTGGCTTTCTGAGCAGGAATTTGCTAACAAGACCTTGCCTGTTACGTTGCTTAGACAGAAAGAAAGAGGCCTTGAGATTAAGTTCACAAAGGATATACGATCTTATAAAAAGATAATACCTGCTATTGTCCAATATCCCAATAGTTATATTGTTACGATTGATGATGATTTGATTTATACTTTTGATTTCCTTGAAAAGTTGGTCAATTCGTATAAAGAAGATCCAAACTATATTTATGCGTATAGAGTCCATAAAATGTTACTTCGTGGGGATTCAGTAGCAAGCTATCTGGATTGGCAAAAGAACTGCTCGGAAACTATTGCGTCTCCTTTATATTTCTTTACAACAGGCGGAGGTGTATTATTCCCGATATCTAAAATGGATAAGGAGACCCTTAACGAGTCAGTATTTATGGGTATATGTTCTTCCGCAGATGACGTTTGGATGAATGCAATGGTTATAAAGTCTGGGCTAACGGTCAAGAGAATATACAGTCATAACCATAACGGAGATGAATTCTATGAGAATTATCATGGCCAGTCGGGGGCATTGTGGAAACAAAACAATGATCCGGGCAATTGTTT
Source organism: Bacteroidales bacterium (assembly GCA_024402125.1). Taxonomy (GTDB): domain Bacteria; phylum Bacteroidota; class Bacteroidia; order Bacteroidales; family UBA932; genus Cryptobacteroides. The sequence continues at coordinate 12,730 of JAKSJT010000007.1, read as the reverse complement.
AAACGACCGTCAGATTGAGGCAGTGTTCAAAAAATATGGTATTGTGGATTTAATTAAGAGAAGAATTGCAGAATCGGTATAATCATAATTCATGATATTTAGTATTTTAGTTATCTTTGTTACGATGCACAATATGAATACAAATCTAAACATTATCTATGTCTGAATTCAACCACAATCTTTTGATGAGAAGCATGAAAGCATTCAATGCTTTGCTTCTTGACATCCCTTTTGCAATTTGTTGGTGGTGCTATTTCGCTGACAAGATGGAGGTACCCTACTTCTTCTTTGGTAACCTTGTTGTCATAAGCCTTTTCATCATCTTCTATTACTCATTCGGTAATATCTACGATGCTTTCAAGATTTCTATGAATAGCGTTCCGCAGATGATCTATAGTCAGTATTTGGCTATAATGATGTCTGATGGTGTGCTATATATAGTGATGTGGCTTCTTTTGAAACATCTCCCAAATATCTGGATATGTCTTATAACTATGTTTGCTCAGTTTGTTTTATCTGCGCTATGGTGTATGATAACACATACCTGGTATTATAGAAGATATTCGGCTAAGAGAACTGCTATTGTATACGATAGTAGAGATGGTCTCGATGATATGCTCGGTGAATCTGAACTTAGTAAGAAGTTCAGTCTTGACTGGACAAAAAGAGTTGAAGAGGTTATGGATGATTTGTCTTCACTAGACAATCTTGATGTACTTTTCATCAGTGGAGGTCATAGCCATCAGAGAAATATCATTCTCAAATACTGTATAGAACATAAGGTTGATATGTATGTTATCCCTCGTCTAGGTGATGTGATTATGCATGGAGCAAGACCTGCTCATCTTTTCCATCTTCCTATGATGCACGTGGGTAGATATAATCCAGAGGCTGATTATTTGTTCTTTAAGAGAGCATTTGACATTATTTCTGCAGGTTTGGTAGCATTAATTATCAGTCCGATCCTTCTTATTACTGCTATAGCTATCAAGCTTCAGGATGGTGGTCCAGTATTCTATAAGCAGAAGAGACTAACAAAGGACGGTAAAGTATTTGATGTGCTAAAGTTCCGTTCAATGAGAGTTGATGCCGAAAAAGATGGAGTCGCAAGACTCTCAACAGGAGATAAGGATGACAGAATTACTCCAGTAGGTAGATTTATCAGAAAAGTCCGTATTGATGAGCTTCCACAGCTATTCAATATCATAGGTGGTAGTATGAGTGTTGTAGGTCCTCGTCCGAAGCGTCCTGAAATTGCCGAGCAGTATTTGGAGTTCCTTCCAGAGTTCAATCTTCGTTTGCAGGCTAAGGCTGGACTTACAGGATATGCTCAGGTATATGGTAAGTACAATACTACACCATATGATAAACTCAATATGGACCTTATGTATATTGCTAATCCAAGCATCTTGGAGGATCTTCGAATAATCTTCGCTACAATCAAGATTCTGTTCCTCCCTGAGAGTACCGAGGGTATTGAGGAAGGAAAGACAACAGCACAGTAAAGTAGATAACTAAATACAATTATTATAGACAGTATGAAAAAGACAGTATTGGCACTTGGAGCACTTATGTGCGTTTGTTCATTCAATATGAATGCACAGAAGAAGGGTGCACAGAAAGAGGCTCAGCCAGAAGGTTATAAGTTTACAACAGTAGTATCATTGCCTGCTACTCCTGTTAAGAATCAGGCATCAACAGGTACATGCTGGTGTTTTGCTACAACATCATTCATGGAGTCAGAGCTCTTGAGAAAGGGTAAGGGAGAGTATGACCTTTCAGAGATGTTCATCGTTCGCCAGAAGTACATGAACCAGCTTAATGATAATTTCCTTCGTCGTGGTCATGGTAATGTAGGTCAGGGTAGCCTTTCTCATACATGGATTAATGCATTCAAACAGGTGGGTATCGTTCCTGAGCAGGTATACACAGGTATTGCATATGATTCTCCTACACACAATCATGGTGAACTTGCTTCTGTAGTTCAGGGTATAGCTGACATGTCAGTTAAGATGAAGAAGCGTTCTCCTCAGTTCAATCAGATTGTTGACGGCGTATTTGATGCATACCTTGGAAAACTTCCTGAGAAGTTCACATATCAGGGTAAGGAATATACTCCAAAGTCATTCGCGGCTAGTCTTGACCTTAACATGGATGATTATGTTGAGATTACAAGCTTCTCACATAAGCCATTCTATCAGCAGATGACAATCGAGGTTACAGATAACTGGGAGGGTGAGCGTCAGTACAACGTTCCTATTGATGAACTTATTGAGGTTATGGACTATGCACTTGAGCATGGCTATACACTCTGCTGGGATGGCGATGTAAGTGAGAAGGGCTTCTCACATGCTAACGGTGTAGCTATCAACCCACAGGTTCAGGCTCTTGAGGACTACTCAACAACTGATAGAGCAAGATTCGAGGGCCTTACAGCTCCTCAGCGTCTTGATGCAGTTTATAAGTTCGACAGACCTTATCCTGAAATCAATGTAACTCAGGAAATCCGTCAGGAGGGCTATGAGTCATTTGTTACAACAGATGATCACCTTATGCATATCACAGGTATCGTTAAGGATCAGAATGGTACAAAGTATTATATCACAAAGAACTCATGGGGTACAGACAGAAACACTATGGGCGGATATCTTAACATGTCAGAGAGCTATGTTCGTGCAAAGGTAATTTATGTGATGCTCCATAAGGATGCGGTTCCTGCAGCACTTCGTCAGAAACTTGGCTTTTAATTGAAGAGTTTCTAGATAATAAATAGGAGCTCTAGAAATGATAGATCTTTCTAGGGCTCTTTTCTTTTTTATTGATAGTGGTTTATTTATGAAGCGATTATTGCTCTTAACTGTACTTCTTCTGGCTTTCTGTATGCAAATGTCAGCGCAGATTATGCCAGGAAAGGAACCGACTTTCAGATTTGCAACACCTGAAGAAGCTAAGGCTCTTAATAGTGCAGATACCTGGAAAACAGTTGCTCTTTCATCTACTGTTACTACAGGATGTGCTGCTGCAGTTAGTTTTATCTTCTTTATTGAAAAACTGGAAGCAGTCAATCGTGATGCTGATAAATCTGATCAAGTAGTATATACTTATGCAGCGGCTTTTGCTGGTGCAGCAGCAGCTTTTTCTACGTTCTCTTGGGTTATGTACAAGAAAAAACTTAAACAGATTCCGGCGAACTGCTATGTGCTGAAGACCTCGCCAAAAGGTCTTGTGATTGAATTCTAAGTAGAGGAGGGAAGTGTATGAAAAAGTTCTTGTTTATAGTTTTTGCATCTTTCTTATTCTGCCTTCAGATGTCTGCACAGGTAAAGCCTACTGTTCGAATTCCAACACCGGAGGAGGCAAGGCTTATCAAAAAGGCCAATTCATGGCATAATGTGGCAGTTGTGAGTACCATCAGCTCTGCTACTTTTGCTGCTATGGCTGGAATCTATCAAATTGAGCGTTCAGAAGCTGAGTTTAGAAACAAGTATAATACTGATAAGATTATCGTATACTCGACACTTGTCCTTTCTGCAACCAGTGCTTTTGTGGCTACTATCGCCTGGGGTGAGAATCATAAGATAAAAATGAGACTCCCGAAGAACGAACTTCAGTTGAAGACAATTCCGACAGGATTGATAATCGAGTTTTGATAGAGTTTTTTAAGGGGCCATGATCTGATCGATTTATGACCCCTTAAATATTGGTTGCTATACGGATTATTTTCTCCAAATGGATTTGATTGTGTATTTTATAGTAGCTCCAAAGATTCTATATAGAGAAATAGGGTTTATGTGACTGTTACTATAGAATAGTAAACCGCATTTAGCTAGTTTTGACAATCCCTGTATTTCAGCTTTGAATCCTAGATGCGATAATGATTTAATATATTCTACTTGAGTGGTTATCATCGAACGGCTTAAGCATGTGCTTTTAAGCAATTGATACTGCATGCATCTGGCGTCAAGTCTATCAAGCTCTGAACTAGCTGAGTACTGCGATATGGCAGAGTTTTCTCTATGAACGTATACGCACAGTTTTTCTGATAGAGAAACATGAGGAGACTTGCTCTTTAATGCACATGTTGAACAGAAAATCATTCCTGTGGCCAGTTTGGTATTGGCACAGCGAATATTATTCTCCATCACTAGATCTCTTCTAATGAACTTACCCCATGCTTCTACTGTTTCTGAACATTTCTCTCTGTCAGTCAATTTTTCATGGAATAGAATACGACCATAGTAGTTTTTGCGCTCCCAAGGTGTTGTTACTCCATTTTTAGTCTTAATGGCATCAAAATCGAACTGGATAAGGTCGTGCTCGGAATCGATGTACTTTTCCATCAGTGTGCCAAGTTCATCCGTGAAATGGTCATCGGCATCGATGAACACTAACCATTTTCCAGTTGCATTCTCTATGCCAACATTGCGTGCATTGGCTGACCCTTTGCATTCCTGTAGACGAACTATCTTACAACCTTTTCTGTCCTTTCCAGGGAAATTGTCAAAGTCAACCTTATTTGGGTCACTGCAATCATCCACAATGATAATCTCAACATCGTCCCTTTCTGGGATAGTCTCCAGACATTTTGGTAGGTATTCTGTAAGATTTCTATGTGGAATGATGATGGAGTAATTAATGGTGCTCATAGTTTAAGATTTGAAGATATTATTTAGTTAAATGTGCCAAAATGTCCTTTATCAATGCATCTATTGTTGAAGATTCTTTGATTGTCTCGATAGGGAAGCCAAGGCTTACTACCTTATAGTTCTTAGTCTGGTAGCTTACACCAGCTGAAATATTAGTGTCTGTGTATCTAAGGAATTCCTTTGACTTAGAAGAAGCTGGGATGATACCATCTGCTGTTTCTACATTGTAGATGACACTGTTAGGATCTTTGTAGTACTCAACTGTCTTAACAGATGATGGAGTGAATATGTCATTCTTAATGGCAGTAGCTTTAGCTGAGCGAGTTGCATAGTTGGTTCTCCATGAATAACCAAGTGTTGATTCTACGAACTTCTGGGTACTCTCTCTATACTTGCTATCAATCTCTACTGGGTAAACCTGATCCCATACATCAGTACCGATATGTGCTCCTGATATCAGAATGCTTCCACCGTTTGATGTATAAGAAGAGATTGCGTTCTGGAATTCAGCAGGGAAGACACTGTACTTGTTGTCAACGACACCTCTACCGATCTTTACAGTTACCTGTTTTCCGCAGATGATGTCCATAGCATTGCTTCCCTTAGCAATGCTTTGATCAGCACTGAAAGCATCTCTACTTGTTGAGTAGAATGCGTAACCGGCATTCATGATAGCCTTACCATGAATATAAGGATAGTCGAATGTGTTTCCAGGGATAAGTTCACCTGCCTTGTCCTGCCAGCTTGCTCCGAAACCTGGACAGTCGTCGTCAATCCAAGGCTGCTCTCTTCTGTTGTTGTACATCTCACCAATGAAGTTAATCTGCTTGATGTAGTCAACACCGCTGTCAAGATTGTTGTCGAAACCAGCGACGGTTGGAGTATCATACCATGCAGGTGAAGAGAGTCTGTCGAAGTTGTTGACAACTGCGATAACCTTCGATGCACCATTTGCAGGAATACCAACACTTAGAATTTCAGAAGGGAAACTCTTTCCACCTTCGTTAAATGCTACTACCTTATAGCTGTAGATATGACCTGGCGCGATAGAGACGTTAGCACCAACAAAACCGTCCTTCAATGATCTATCAAAAGCGCCACCATCGATTCTTGTGTAGAGGATATATCCTGTAGGCTTTGCAGTTGGCTCAAACTTGTCGTCTGTTGCCTTCCACTGAAGCTTTACCTGCTTAGAAGATGCTGATTCAAGTGTTGCAGCGAATGAGTTTACTGGAAGAGGCTGAACAGCATAGTCACAACCATAGCGGTTGCTGAGGAACTTGAGCATACCCTTGTAGATAGCACGGCTTACCTCGAATCTGTATGTTGCATCAAGACCATACTTCATATCAGCGAAGTTCTGATGAGAAAGATGCTCAAGGAGCATACCAGGAACGCCAGTTGTTCTAGATTCGCTGTATGAACGGTCCCAAAGCTGTCTTCTTGTCCAGTTAGGCTCGTAGTCTGCTCGGATATCCTGTACGATCTGACTCTGTACTTGATCTGCTAGAGCACGGCCAAGCATTCTGTCTTCACCGTTAGGAAGCTTTCTGTTGCCATCCTCGAGTAGGGTGTAGATAGATAGAGTTCCAACTATTGAGTCAGCAGGGAATGTTCCTGCATCTGTGTGAAATGCAAATGACAGATCGAATGGAATACCCTTTCCTTCCTCTTTAGGATTGACTGGGCTTCCTCCTGCCATCATCTTTGTCCAGGCTCCTCTATCTGCATAGTCATTTGTGTAGTCAGTGTCATGAGCTGTAAGGATAGCCTCGTCAACTCCGGCCCACTGCATTGAGTAGAGTGCACCTTCTGTGAATGCGGGAAGTCCTGATGTAGTCCACTCGCTTACAGGAGTGCTTTCAAGGCCTCTTGCTATCTTACCCATACCTCCGCCGATTCTCACACCATCGGCTGTAACAACCTTACCTGACTTGTGTTCGCGACTATCAGGTGTAACATTGTCAAGTACAATCCAGTTATCAGTTCCTTCTGCAAATTCAAAAGTTCCAAGGTACATCCATGTGCTACCACCACGCGTCTGGTCAACGATGAATTCTGTGTTACCACCCATGTGGTGAACTGTATAGTGAGCTGAAGTTGTACTGTTCTCAAGTGTCTTATAAGAGATATATACTGCATATTCGCCTCTCTCGGGAACGTTGAGGCCCCACTTGGCCTCTGATTTCTTTGAACTCTTTGAAGAGACTGCATCAGCCTTACGTGCTGTACCCATCTTGAATGGGTTGTCATTGCCTGAATAGATCATCTTAGCATCAGCGAATCCTTCTCCTGCACTTTCCCAACTGCCTGTTTCAGAATATGTACCAGCTTTTCTAGTGAATCCTTCTCTAGCATTTGAGAACATCTTGTCGTTGTCTGCGACAACCTCCCATCTCTGGGTGTCTCTTTCTCTAGGGGTAAGACAGTATGCACCTGCGTTCTCAAGCATAGGCATAAGGAATGGGAGTACATAGCTCTGTGTGTACATATCCTCTACTGTCTGCAGAAGAGTTGCTCTCTGCCACTCCCATCTGTCAGTAGCTGCTTCGAAATACCTTCCATGGCTTTGCCATAGAGAAATGTATCTGCCTGACATACCTTTGTCAAACTTCTGAGCACCTACCTGCTCAATTACAGGAAGTGCGTTGACCTTAGGGTCTGACCTTCTCATAATATTGGATGTAGGGTGGCCATCATTCCCGAGATCAGGCATAACTAGACTCTCAAGCTTTACTCCCTTGCAGTAGATTCCGCCGATAGAAAGGTTTCTGTACTTCTCTGGAATCACCTTTCTGATTTCTTCCTTGAACCAAGCCACATCTTCCTGTCTCCAAGGGAAGTCACTTAGGTTCTGACCGAAATAGAAGTCAACAAGCTGACCTCTTCTCATAACCTTTTCAAGCTTGAGAGGGGAGTCTACGCTAGTTTTGACCTTCATGATTTTGGTTAGAGAATCGCATGCAGGCTTAAGCTCGGATGCGGTCTGAGCTGATGCGCTGAATTGGATTAGTGATGCAACTGCAAGTGTGCTGAGAATTAGTTTTTTGAACATTTTGTGTATAAATGTGTTGTCTGGTCAATAATTAGGGTTATGATAGAGCAGATAAGTATTGCAATACAATCTGCTTTAAAGTCAAGTGGGTCACAGCTTCTATAGCTAGTGAATGACTGTCCAATTTCAGTTGATCCTGCAATTGCACAGCTAACAATAAATGCTATGAAGCAGAATACCATTGAATGCCAAGGCTTCTTGCTAATTTCTCCATATGCGAACCAGAATAGGAATGGCATAGGGAAGAACATTAGAAAGTGAGCAATCTTGTCAGCTGGAATACCAAAGATGAACTTACTCACCTCCGGTACATTCTCAAAGTGGCCGAAGCAAAGGTATGCAACGGCTGCAAAGTAGATGACAAGCAGTATGGTTCCTGTCAGTTTTCTGTTAATCTTATCGAGCATTCTGTTTGTCTTATTGAAACATCAATTCTCCGCAAAACTCCGGTCTATGGCAGTCTGGTTTACTGGTCCGAATAGGATTCCAGCTCAGGTAGTGAGGATGAGCAGTCTTGTCACCACACTTGTAAAGATTTCCTCTTAGGCTTACAGGAAGATGCATAGGATCAATTCCTATGACATCAAATGGAATCAGTAATGCAACTGACCATGATTCGATAGAGCCTGATTTCTCTACGATTTCTCTTTCTATTGAATGGAGTCGAATGATTCGGGAAAGGGTAGAGGCATCCAGTTTGTCTCTATTAGTCCTACTGGTCCTTTTTGCTGCATTGACAGTTCCAATACAGTTCACCTCGAAGTTATAGTAAGTTCCATCGAAAGGATCTGTTATGAAAAACTCACAGCAGCTGTCCTGGAAAGTTGGTCCGTTGTCCTCAAGAGCAGTACCTCTAAGGTCAAGTCCTCTTACGTGGAATAAAACTACCATGTGGGAATCGCTTCTAGCTATAACAGATGAGCATGTAGGAGAATAAGGGAAATCTTTGGTCCAGTTGTTTTCAGAAACTGATACCTTGAATCCTTTTTCTTCCATAGCAAGGTCTAGAGAAGATAGGTTCATCTTCTCCAGTTCAGCGACGTATGGTATTTTTATTCTTTTTGTGACTTTCATGGTTTCTCCTTTAGAGAGCCTGCATGTCGTTAAGTTTTCTGTAGTATCCGTTAAGAGCAAGTAGCTCCTCATGCTTTCCTCTTTCAACAATGTTACCGTCATTCATTACAATAATCTCATCTGCGTTCTTGATCGTAGAAAGGCGGTGGGCAATTGCAATGGTTGTTCTTGTGCTCATGAGTCTGTCGAGAGCCTCCTGAACAATACGTTCGGATTCTGTATCAAGGGATGCTGTAGCTTCATCCAGAATAAGAATAGGTGGGTTCTTCAGAATCGCTCTAGCGATACTGATTCTTTGACGCTGACCACCTGAAAGCTTACAGCCTCTATCTCCGATGTTAGTGTCATAACCTTCCTCTTTCTCCATGATGAACTCATGGGCATTGGCAATCTTAGCAGCTTCAATAACCTGCTCTTTTGTTGCATTAGCTACACCAAAAGCAATATTGTTGAAGATAGTATCATTGAACAGAATCGCATCCTGGTTCACATTACCCATAAGGCTACGAAGACTCTTGAGACTAAGCTCAGGTACAGGGATACCATCAATTGTGATAGATCCACTAGTTGCGTCGTAAAATCTAGGAATAAGGTCAACAAGAGTGGATTTTCCAGCTCCTGAAGCTCCTACGATAGCAATGGTCTTACCCTTCTCAATTTCAAGGTTCACGTTCTTAAGAACCTGCTTGCTGTCGTTATAGCTGAAGCATACATTCTCGAACTTGATCCTGTCCTTGAAGTCTTCAATTGTCTTAGGAGCGTCAATCTCCTTGATGTTGTTCTCAGCTTCAAGGATGACATTGATTCTCTCCATTGAAGCGAGACCCTTAGGGATATTGTAACTAGCCTTTGAGAACTCTTTGAGAGGGTTAATGATGCTGTACATCATTACCATGAAGTAGATGAATGTAGGTGCATCAATAGGTGAGCGACTGCTAAGGATAAGGGAACCTCCAAACCAGAGAACGATCATTATCATCATAGTTCCAAGGAACTCGCTGACCGGATGTGCCATTGCCTGGCGTGTGGCTACCTTATTGTTCTTCTTTCGCATAGCCTCTGTGATGTCATTGAATCTTGATGACATCTTCTTCTCAGCGATGAATGCCTTGATGATACGAAGACCACCCAATGTCTCCTCAACCTGAGCCATAGTGTCACTCCAGAGAGTCTGTGCTTCAAGAGATTTTCTCTTAAGCTGCTTTCCGATCACTCCCATTAGCCATCCCATAACTGGAACGAAAAGGATTGTGAACAGAGTCAGCTGCCAGCTGATAGCAAGAAGGCATCCAAAGTAGAAGATGATAAGGATTGGATCCTTGATCAGCACATCGATAGATGAAGTGATCGATGTTTCAATCTCCTGGACATCTCCAGTCATTCTTGCGATGATGTCACCTTTTCTTTCCTGAGAGAAGAATCCGATAGGAAGAGCAATAATCTTATTATAAATCTGCATTCGGATGTCCTTGACAACTCCGGTTCTGATTGGAATCATCACAGCTGATGATCCGAAATAACATGCGGTCTTTAGGAGTGTCATGAATACCATGACTGCACAAATGATTAAAAGGGTCATTGACCCTCCGTGAACACTCATGAAGTCGGTGACATACCAGTAGGCATTGTTGATCAGTTTGTCCTTAAATCTGGCTACTGCAGAATACCAAGGAATGAACCCGTAAACGGTGTCATTGATTTTGAAAAGGATCTGAAGAATAGGGACAATAAGGGCAAACGAGAATATGTTGAATACTGCTGAAAGTATGTTTAGAATGACAGACCATCCCAGAAACCTCTTGTAAGGTTTCACATACTTTAGCATTACTTGCCAGAATTCTTTCATTTAAAATCGTCTATTGACTAGAGCATCATACTGTGCTTGACTGTAGCAGCTGCTTCTTCACCGTTGACATGAGCGAGGATAGCTAGACCGAAGTCAATTGCACAACCTGCTCCACGGCCTGTGATAAGGTTGCCATCTGCTACTGCAGGAGCTTTTACGTATTCAGCACCCTTTGCGATAGGAGCATCTTCAAATCCGTCGAAGCAAGTGAACTTTCTGCCAGCGAGGTTAGGAAGCTGGGAAGCGACAAGACCTGGAGCTGCACAGATTGCTGCAACTGTACCGCCTTCAAGGAAGTGAAGACGCATCAGGTTAATAAGCTCGCTGTTCTCTGCAAGTCTTTTTGTTCCTGGCATACCACCTGGGAAGATCATAAGGTCAGTCTCATCAGTTCCATCGAACTCAACATTGGCTTTGAACTCACCGTATGTCATATCTGCAACTACTGAAATCTTGTGTGATCCAGTAACATATTTGTCAGCATGGATTGATACTGTCTTGACATCAAGACCACCTCTTCTGAGGACATCAAGTGTTGCTAGTGCTTCAGTCTCCTCGAAGCCATTTGCAAGGAAAATATATGAACCTTTCATTGTCTCTTGTTATTTGATTCTAATCTTACAAATATAAACAAAAAACAGCTCGAAACCTTTAGGTTTCGCTGACAATAGTAACTGAAAATGAGGAATAATTTGTTTAAAGATGGACAAACAAAAAGAGGATTGGCGATGTGTGCCAACCCTCCTAGTTGAGATATCAGGATTCGAACCTGAACTAAGGGAACCAAAATCCCTGGTGCTGCCATTACACCATATCTCAATTCCGCTCGCAAAGATATTACTATTTATTGATTTGTGCAACTCTCCATATTTGATGGAACAGTCAACATTTTGGGGATAAATTGAGATAAGATTACTAGAATAATGAGGAATAACGATATCTTTGTCTGAAAGAACCATGCGTTGACTATGAAAACTAAAACTCTTATTACTGCGTCTTCCGTTTTTGCGGTAATTATTATCATATACTGTTTAGCGACTCCTTTTTTCCGTTTCGGTTTTCCGTCAGGACTTCCAAAAGGAGATTCTGCTTATATTTTCTGTTCCGTCAATACTAATGCTCTCAGGTATTTCGAGCCTAAGTCAAAAGGCGTAGAAACTATACTGCAGCTGGTTGAGACTAATAGTGTAGATGTCCTTTGCCTTCAGGAACTTGATTGCTATGATGAACTGCCTGACTCTACAGTACAAAATGTGCTTAAACCAATATTCCCTTTCGTTTTCAGGAAGGGCGGTGTAGTACTTGCAAGCAGATATCCTATCATAAACTCCAGACGTCACTGGTTTGAAAGCACCCTAGGTACATATATCTATTGTGATATCGCCATGGGTGAAGACACAGTGAGAGTGTTTAACCTCCATCTTCAGACAACAGGGATAAACAATGCCCGTAATCAGTTTACGGAGGAACATAGCTTTGAAGACAAGCTCCATATCATAAATGAGCATATGGATAAGTATGAAGAAATCAGGTGGAATCAGGCCCAGGCAGTTGCAAAAGATGTTTCAGCAAGTCCATATCCTGTAGTGCTGATGGGAGACTTTAATTCCCATCCTTTGTCTCGTGTCTATAAACTGTTAAGCACTGATATGGGAGATAGTTTCATGGAAAAAGGTTCAGGGTTCGGAACAACATATAGAGGTCTAAAGGGTGTTGTCAGAACTGATTACATCCTTCACGATAAATCTATCAAATGCCTTGGATTCAAAAAAATAAAAGACAACATCAGTGACCATTATGCCATTGTGTCGTCTTTGGATCTAAGTGCAGATAATGAATAGTGGATAGCTACTGCCTTTTCTTTTTGAAGAAGTCGGATACTATTAGTCCGCAAGTGTCAGACAAGATACCAGACTTTACTTCAGCCTTAGGGTGAAGAAGGGAAGGAGAGAACAGAGAATATCCTCTTTTAGGGTCTGCTGCTCCATATACGATTCTGGAAATCTGAGACCAACCAAGTGCAGCTGCACACATAGGACAAGGCTCAACGGTTACATACAGAGTACAGTCTGTAAGGTACTTGCTGCCAACGGCTTCAGTAGCTGCTGT
>JAKSJT010000069.1 GCA_024402125.1 Bacteroidales bacterium | reverse complement strand
TGCTCAGCAGAAATAAAAAATCATGAAAGCATTATTTACTATACTATTGCTTGTTACCTCAAACATCTTCATGACGTTTGCTTGGTACGGACATCTCAAACTCCAGGAGATGAAAATCTCAACCAGCTGGCCTCTTATTCTTGTAATCTTATTCTCATGGGGCCTTGCATTCTTTGAGTACTGCGCACAAGTTCCAGCCAACAGAATTGGTTTTGTGGACAATGGAGGTCCTTTCAACCTCATTCAGCTGAAAGTAATCCAGGAGGTAATTTCCCTTACTGTATTTACAATAATTGTAGCATTCATGTTCAAGGGGCAGCCTCTTCAGTGGAATCATTTTGCAGCCTTCGGATGCTTGATTCTAGCTGTATTCTTCGTATTTATGAAGTAACTTCTATCGATCTAAATAAGCAACGCGCCACTTAAACCAAGTGACGCGTTGTTCTCTTCATAGAAGGAATCGTTTCACTAGAGAACCGAAACCATCTGAAGTGAATTATAAATAGTATTCACTGCCTTTCCAAACTCGTTATTCTCCCACTCCTGAATAACAAATCCATCCTCAAGCGGAATCTTAACTGACTTGACCTTACCAAAGGCAAATGCCTTTGCCTGATCCAATGTAGGGAAAAGGAATGCGACGTTCTGAGAATCTCTCTCCTGCTTCAGCAGAATCTTCTGACCATCTTCCATAGTGAATTCAAGCTCTGACTCATATGGGATATGGAACTCTCTACCACCTGAGACAATGAGAGTAAGATCATAATCTTCCTTATTTGTTCCCTTATAGTAAAGATAAGACATGCTGACTTTCATGTTGGCGGACTTTCCCTCTACCATAAGTCCTGTAGAGATTACGGTCTTGCTACCGAAATTATCTGAATACTCCGCGACAAGGATTTCGGTTTCATCTTTAACTGCTGGCTGAGCCTTGATTATGTCATACTGCTCCTTAAGTGCCTTCGCAAACTCATCATTTGAATATGAATATGAGTAGAAGCCATCAGGACTCCAGCTATAGGTAACTTCAAGGTTCTTCACTCCTCCTATAAGCTTTTTGACGTCATCCTCCTCAAGCATATACTTAGCCACGTTCCAGTATACCTTCTTTCCGTCTTCAGAGGTAAACTGATGCTTGTCCGTAGATGTTCCAGCATACTGCTTGAAAGAAAGCATCTTTCCGTCAGGTGCTGTAGCCCTCATCTGAACTTCTTTCGGGAAATTGATATTGGTCTCCTGCTCGTAATCAAGCTCAAGGATAAAAGCTGTCGTCTCCCCATCAGGGAACACAACATACTCCAATTTCTCATAGAAAGGATGTTTATCTGATGATCCTGCCTTGACAAAGGTTCGTTCTGTACCTATATATGTATAGCCATTGCTCTTGTAGCTATGACGAATAAGAGTCTGTGCTGAGGCAGACATTGTCATAACTAAAAGTGAGATAGCCAGAGCTCCTTTAATAAAGATGTTTCGCATGTTACTTACCTAAAAATTTCTTATCAATATATCCCTGGAGAACTTCCTTATAGCTGTCTCCAACCGGAACCATTGAACCATGATCGAGTTGTACCTGTCCCTTTGCTACCTCCTTGATCTTCTGAAGGTTTATGATGAATGACTTATGTATTCTCATGAACCTCTGAGAAGGAAGTCTCTCTTCCAGTTTCTTCATACTAAGAAGGACAATGACTGGGTTTGTCTCCCCTTCCATATGAATCTTCAGGTATTCACTCATTCCTTCCACATATCTGATATCAGATACCTTCACACGGACAACCTTGTATTCAGACTTGAAGAAAATGGCGTCATCTTCATCTGTAGATGATACAGAAGCTTCAGCATGCAATAAGTCATATTGTTTCTTGACCTTCTCTGCTGTCTTCTCAAAATCTTCCTCACCGAATGGCTTAAGAAGATAATCCACAGCATTGACCTTGTATCCTTCGAGTGCAAACTCCGAATATGCAGTTGCAAAAACCACAAGAGGTGGGACATCCAATGACTTGACAAAGTCCATGCCAGTTAAATCAGGCATATTAATGTCAACGAACATTGCATCAACTTGCTGTTCCTGTAAGACCTGCCTAGCTTCTGCGGCACTTCTACAGGTCGCGACACATTCAAAGTATGATATACCATTGATATAATGCTCCAATTGTTTGAGAGCCAATGGTTCGTCATCAATTGCTATACATCTGATCATATTCTTATGACATTAAGTTACCTAAATTCTCTACCACATGACTCTGTAAAGGTACATTAACCTTGACACAGTACTTGTCTTGTGATTCATCAATATCCAATGTGAAATCCTCTCCATACAGAAGAGCAAGTCTCTTTCTGACATTTTCAAGACCTATGCCACTATGTGGATCATTGTTAGTTTCGTGACGGCTATTCTCACACCAGAACAGAAGCCTTGAGTCCATAACATCCATGCCGACATTGATAAAGGACTCTGCCTGATAGCTTATTCCATGCTTGAACGCATTCTCAACAAAGGAAATAAACAGTAGTGGTGGGATATCTACTCCGGTAGTAGTCTTTGGTAGAGACATATCTATCTTAACGCTGTCAGTGTATCTGATACGCATAAGAGATATGTACTGTCCTAGGAATTCAACCTCCTTATCAAGAGGAATTGTAGGCTTTCCTCCTTCATAGAGGACATATCTCATGAGTTTTGAAAGCTCAAGTATGCTCTTTTTGGCTTCCTTCGGTTCTATATCAACCAATGCATGAATATTATTAAGAGTATTCATGAAGAAATGAGGATTGATCTGATACCTTAGGTACTGAAGCTGCTGGAGAAGATTCTCATGCTCAAGGTCTCGAACTTTCTTATCATTCTCCAGACCCTTGAAATAAAGCTTCACACCCATATTGGCTGCAATCATCATGATTGCCAGAAGAATCTCCATAAGAGCTGGAGAGAATGGTCCCATTGGGTTCGGTGCCATCTCTCTTCTGATACGCCTTCTGAAAATGCGATCCTCTCTTCCCTCCGGGAATCCAAAGCCCTGATTAAAACCTGTTACTGCTGCCGAGTCATTTCTCGGGCCCATCGGTCTAGGTCCAGGACCAAAGGCCATAGGTCTTCGTCTCAAAGAATCCTCATCGAAAAAAGGAGTCCTTGGTTCCGAGAATTCGGGATGTGCAACGATAAATGAATCTCTTTCTGCCTGGGCTCTAGCCCAGAACTCAGCATTTACCCTATCCCAATGCTGAATCCATCTATTCCTCTCTCGAATATCACTGGCATAGCGATATGAACCGAAAGAGACAACCAGAAGTATTGCCAGAATTCCGTAGATGAGAAGACCCTTCTTTTCAAAGATAGGGGCAATGAAATAGTTATGGATGACAAATATGAGCAGGAAAGGGACTAGCGATATCCAGGCTTTCAAGATACCGTCGAGCTCAAATCTGACATTGGTATCGGATGATGCTCGGTATAGTAAAGACAATACCGGAACAGCAATGATTATAAACCAAATAATCAGATAGACTATATTCTCCTGCTTACGCTGCTTTGTCATCGAATAAAAAAGCTAGAACTTATACTTCACTGCCAATGTTGGAACAAAACCAAGCCAACCTGCATCGTAGTAATGCTTGTCCTTGAACTGATAACCGAACTCTGGTCTCAAGTCCAATGAAATAGCAAGTGGGAATGAGAATTCATACTCGCATGCTACCTGAGCTACTGCTGCCAACATAAAACCTGGCTTTGGAGCTGCCTTATACGCATTGACATATCCTGTAGATACACCAATACCAGCGTACCAAGTCCAATAACCATTTAGACCCCATGATGGGTGTGCAAGTTCCCAGTTAAACACACCGGAAGCCTTGAAACCATCTGCTCCAACAAAATCGGTTCCCAAATCAACCTCAAAGAAAGAAACGGAACCTAAATAATGCTGGTAAGCCGCTTCGACTCCTGTAAAGCCAAAACGCAAGCCTGCTGACCGCGGCTGAGCATTAAGAGCGCAACCGAAAGCCAGCAGGACTGTAAGTGTAAAAATGAGTTTCCTCATTAGAATCTGTATCTTACTGAAAGTGTAGGAGCAAGACCGAGATTAGCACCTCTGTCATACAAACCTACCTTTGTTGGATATACATCATGCTTACCATCGCCATTGATGTGAAGACCAAGGTAAGGACGAACATCAACAGAAAGCTGAAGTGGGAACCAGAATGTATACTCGAGACCAACCTGTCCTGTGATACCGAATGCGAAACCAGAAGCATGAGCTACACCTACCTGATTGTCATAGTGGTCAATCTTAATCTTGTCATCCAGATAACCAGCAAATGCACCAGGACCAGCATAGAAACCCCACTCACCTCTAGACCAGTTTGGCTGAGCGATCATGAAGTTGTAGATACCGCTAGCGATGAAACCTGGATCACCGTTCCAACCGAAGTCAAGACCACCATTGAGCTCAAGGAAGTTTGCACCTGCCATATTGTGCTCATATGATACTTCAAGACCCATATAACCAAATCTACCACCGATAGACTTAGGCTGTGCTGTAGCTACTGCTGTGAAAGCAAGAACAGCAACAAGTGTGATAATAATCTTCTTCATCTTTTTAATTCTTTTTATAGATTAAACAAGGCCAGAGAATCCCATGAATGCCATAGCAAGGATACTAGCTGTGATAAGTGCGATTGGAACTCCCTTGAATGACTTAGGAACTGAATTCATTGAAAGGTGCTCACGAAGACCAGCGAAAAGTACCATTGCAAGACCATAACCAAGGGCTGTGGCGAATGCATAAACGACTGCCTCAACAAGACCAAGCATGTGAGCCTCTCCTCCGAATGTGAATTCCTTTGTTACAACGTTAAGAGCTACACCAAGTACAGCACAGTTAGTTGTAATAAGAGGGAGGAAAATACCAAGAGCTGAGTAGAGAGATGGGCTGATCTTCTTAAGAACGATTTCAACCATCTGTACAAGAGCAGCGATCACGAGGATGAATGCAATTGTCTGAAGGAACTCAAGCTGGAATGGAACAAGAAGGAACTTGTTGATAAGGAATGTTACAAGGGTAGCAAAAGTGATGACAAAGCATACAGCTCCTGACATACCGGTCGCAGTTGAAAGTTTGTTTGATACGCCAAGGAATGGACAGATACCAAGGAACTGCGAAAGAAGGATATTATTTACGAATATCGCTGAAATGATAATAATCAAAAACTCCATAGCTTAGTTCTTTTTAGCGATCTTGTTGAAAATAACCATGAGATATCCAAGAGCAAGGAAAGCACCTGGAGCCATTACGAATGCGAGCATACCGTCACCTGCAATGAACTTGAATCCGAAGATAGAACCGCTACCAAGGATCTCACGAACAATACCGATAACAGTAAGAGCTGCTGTGAAACCAAGACCGATTCCGATTCCGTCAAGTGCTGAATCAGCTACACCATTCTTGCTGGCGAATGCCTCTGCACGTCCAAGGACGATACAGTTTACAACGATGAGCGGAATGAAAAGTCCAAGTGATGCATAAATGCCAGGTGTATATGCCTGCATGATAAACTGAAGCAGTGTCACGAATGTAGCAATCACTACGATGTATGCTGGAATATGAACCTTATCTGGTACATATGGAGCAACGAGTGAAATTGCCATGTTAGAAAGCACAAGCACGAAGAGTGTAGCAAGACCCATGCTGAGTCCGTTAACTGCTGATGTGGTTGTTGCTAGTGTAGGACACATTCCAAGGAGAAGGACGAATGTAGGGTTCTCCTTCAAAAGGCCTTTTGTAAGTATCTGAAGTTTGCTCATACTAAATCCTCCTACTTTGTAATTGTGTTAAACGCCTTAACTGCATTAGCGATTGCAAGAGTGTAGGCACGTGATGTAATTGTTGAAGCGGTGATAGCATCTACATCACCACCATCCTTCTTTACAACGAGCTTCTTTGCTGATGGATCGAATCCTTCGAACTGAGAGCGGAAAGTTGATCCCTTCTCGTCACACTTTGCACCAAGACCTGGAGTCTCAGAGTGAGAGAGAACTGATGTATTGTAAATTGTTCCGTCAGCCTTGATTCCGACCATGATGTTGAGAGGACCACCGAAGCCTATCACTGTAGACTTGATAGCATATGCTGCAGGCTCACCTGCCTCAACACTCTCATAGTATTCAAAGGTAGAACCGTCTGCAACAACTGTCTTAGCTGCTGAGAGCTCACCACCTTCAGGGAGAACTGCCTTGATAGAATTCTCGAGCTGAATCTTCTCTGCCTTAGCGATTGGCTCTGCTGTAACTGCATAGACACCTGCAAGAAGTGATGCACATACGAAACAGATAGCGAAGAGGCAAAGTGCCATATTCTTGAGATTAGATTGTACTGCCATGATTATGCCCTCCCGTATTTTTTCTGGTGGAACTTCATGTTAAGAAGAGGAACGACTGCATTCATAAGAAGAATTGCGAATGACATTCCTTCTGGATATGAGCCGAAGTAACGGATCATCATAACAATCACACCGATACCGATACCATAGATGATACCACCCTTATCGCTCATAGGAGATGTAACATAGTCAGTTGCCATGAAGCAAGAACCGAGGATCATACCACCTGTAAGGAGGTTGAAGATAGGATCTGAGAACTGAGCTGGGTTAACAAGCCAGAAGATAAGTGATACAAGTGCTGCTGAGCCCCAAATTGAAAGTGTGATATAAGGCTTGATAACCTTTCTGACAAGAAGGTATACAAAACCAGCAAGGAGTGCGAGTGCTGAAATCTCACCAGCAGAACCACCAACATTGAGGAACAATGTATTGAGGTAGTCTGTACCAGCGATAGCATCAACGCCACCTTCTGCATATCTACCGAGGAGTGTAGCTCCTGAAACAGCATCTGAAGAGTGGATGAATCCGTTAGGAATTGTCCAGTCTGTCATGTGTGTAGGGGATGAGATCAAAAGGAAAGCGCGACGTACCAGAGACGGGTTGAAAACATTCTGTCCAAGACCACCAAATGTCATCTTAGCAACTCCGATAGCGACAACTGCTCCGATGAATACAACCCACCAAGGTGTAGTTGCTGGAAGGTTCATGGCAAGAAGAATACCTGTAACTGCAGCTGAGAAATCACAAACAGTATTAGGCTTCTTAAGAAGGTACTTTGTGATAACATACTCAAGCAGCACACAAGATGCAACGCTTACTCCAAGGACAAGAAGCTCGCTCCATCCATAGAAGAGGATAGAAACAATTACAGCCGGAAGCAGCGCAATCACCACGTCACGCATAAGGCTCATAGTAGAGACAGATGTGTGGATATGTGGGGATGGTGAAACCAAAAGTTTGTTCATCTGTATTTCTTTTTATTTGATTCGACTTATTTCTTTGCTGCTTCTGCTGCCTTAGCAGCTTCAGCTGCAGCCTTAGCGGCTGCTGCACGTGCTCTCATGATACCCATGACCTGACCCTTAGCCTGGTTGATGTTATCAAGAAGCGGAATATTTGCAGGGCAGCTGTAAAGACAGCATCCACAAGAGATACAATCCTGTACTGCATTTGCCTCAAGCTCTTCTGTATTACCTGCCTTGTAGAGTCTGTTGAGAAGGAATGGCTCAAGACCCATAGGACAAGCATCAGCACACTTACCGCAACGGATACAGTTTCCAGCTGGCTTTCTCTTTGTCTGATCCTCTGTAAGATAAAGGATAGATGATGAACCCTTAACTGTTGTAGCGTCAAGGTTTGCGATAGCCTTACCCATCATTGGACCACCACTGATAAGCTTAGCAGCCTGCTCAGGAACTCCACCTGCATACTCTGCGATGTATGAAAGAGGCATTCCGATACGGAAGAGGTAGTTGTGCTGCTTGTCAGCAGGGAGACAATCACCTGTAATAGTCATTGTATTTGTGATAAGAGGCATGTTCTTCTGAACTGCATCATATACTGCGAGAGCTGTAGCAACATTCTGAACTACGCAACCAGCATCTGCAGGAAGCTTTCCTGAAGGAACTTCTCTTCCAGTCACTGCATTGATAAGCTGCTTTTCACCTCCCTGAGGATACTTCTTCATGAGCTCCATTACCTCAATTCCCTCATAAGCCTTATCCTTAGCCTTGAGAGCAGCAACAGCCTCTGACATAGCCTTGATAGCTTCTGGCTTGTTCTCCTCAATTGCAATGATAGTCTTAGGGCCTTCGAGAGCCTGCTTCATGATAGCGGCACCGACAACGATCTGGCTGCTCTTCTCAAGCATGATTCTGAAGTCTGAAGTAAGGTATGGCTCACACTCAGCACCATTGAGAATAAGGTAATCTGCCTTCTTAGCTGGAGCAAGCTTAACGTGTGCTGGGAATGTAGCACCCCCAAGTCCTACAACGCCATTTGCCTTAACCTTTGCAAGGATCTCTGCCTTGTCCTGAGGAATAGCAGTAACAAGTGTTTCAGTTGTATCAATACCCTCTGCCCACTCATCTGGTTCAACTGCAATCTCGATATGAGGCATTGTGCAGTTTCCAGAAAGGTCTTTTCTAGGAGCGATTGACTTAACTGTACCTGTAACTGATGAATGAACGAATGCTGAGATAAATCCGCCTGGTTCTGCGATTACCTGACCTGTCTTAACCTTATCACCTACAGCTACGATTGGCTTAGCAGGAGCACCGAGGTGCTGTGCCATAGAAATCCAAACTGTTGATGGAAGAGGAAGAGTCTCTATCTTGCAGTTCTTTGAGATCTTACTGTCATTTGGGTGGACACCACCGATTTTGAATGTCTTCATTTCTATGCCTCCTTCTTTGGTGATGGTTCTACTGTTGGAGCTGCTGCTGGCTGAGCTGCGGCAGCAGCCTTAGCTGCTTCTGCAGCCTCCTTAGCCTTCTTGTTTCTTTCTGCAATACGAGCCTTGATTGCATCCTTGTCAAGTGGCTTAGGGAAGTTAACTCCGTGAATTGCGCCTGTTGGACACATAGCCTCACACTCACGACAAAGCTTACACTTGCTGTAATCAATATAAGCGATGTTGTTTTCTACTGTGATAGCACCGTGTGTACAAGTCTTTGCACAAATACCGCAACCGATACATGCTGCACTACAAGCCTTCTTAGCTGCAGGGCCCTTGTCCTTGTTAAGACAAGAAACATAAACACGCATGCCACGGATACCCTTGTTACGGATCTCGATAACGCCCTTAGGACAAGCCTTAGAACAAGCGCCACATGCTGTACACTTTGTTTCGTCTACCTCTGGAAGACCTGTTGCAGGATTCATAGAAATAGCACCGAACTGGCATGCTGCAACGCAATCGCCACAACCAAGACAGCCGAAAGCACATCCGGTATCACCTGCATAAAGAGCAACCAAAACCTTACAAGACTGAAGACAGTCATACTCATTTGTCTTAGGACGGTTCTCACAAGTACCGTTGCAACGTACTACTGCAACCATAGGAGCCTTCTCCTTGATTTCGTAGCCGAGAATAGCTGCAACCTTCTTCATTGTTTCATTGCCACCAACAGGGCAGAAGTTGTTGTCAAGATTTGGCGCCTTAACAGCTGCATCAGCGAAAGCACGACATCCTGCGAAGCCACAACCACCACAGTTTGCACCTGGCATCACCTTCTCAACCAAGTCGATTCTTGGATCTTCCTCTACCTTGAACTTTTCAGCCACAAAATACAGGATGACAGCAAGAGCAAGGCCTAGAGCGGCGATGATGACAATTGTCCAGATAATTGTTGTTGTCATTGTTGTTTATAGTATTAAAATTATTATTTCTCCCTTATGTAGAAAATATATTCCTTAGCGAACTTATCACGCATAAGCCATATCACCAGGTAGTATAGCAAAACCCCGGTGATGGCCACTAGTCCTATTACCAATTCACTATTGATAATATAAGACAAAGATACGATTAAAATCATTAAGATTAGCAAAGGAATGCAATAAGAAATCCAAACTGCTTTAAGGCCCATTGTCGCCTTCAAATTAACATATACATCCTGACCGACATAATATGTCTTGAATGGGTCTGTTGGAACCTGAACAGCCTTTGTAGTTGCTTCTGACATACCACAAAGACCTGCGGCATGACATGCAGAGCAAGCTGACTCTGCGACAAACTCTACTGTGGTAAACTGTGGATTGATTGCCACAATTCTACCCGTATGTGAAACTTCTCCTTTTGCCATAATTATTTGGTTGCTACCAGAGACTTGAACGGATGTTTCAGACCGTCATAAGCCTCCACATATCCTGATACTTTTCCTATCTGGATATCGGTTTCAAATTGAATTGGAATCCTGTTATCGTCATCCGAGATCCAGACAAACATATCAGACTCTCCGGTAAAGATTTCTCCTGCAATCAAAGTGAATGAAAACTTCATACACCTGACACTTCCAAGTTTCTTGACCTTTTTTACCTCCTTGCCCTTATATGTGAAGAACACATTAAAGACATCATCATCAATTGCAAAGGTCATAGGATAAGGAACTCCCTCCTTGACTTTGGTCATATCCATGTTTCTTGCGTTGAAAAACAAGGATAACAAGTCAAAAGTACAGTTGGACAAAGGAATTGTCTCTACCCTATTTCCCCTCTTTGACGAATAAAGATCTGCTGCAATATGTGGATCGGATGAATTGCGTACGAACCTGTAATCATTGCGGCATTCATAGTTGCCTTCATTGGTATAACGTGTAAACTTCAATGGCTGGAGACCATCCCTTGTGAACCAAGCCTGGAAGTCTTCCCTAACCTTGAAGAACACGTCATAGAATCTTGCGGTTCGTCCATAAACACGACAATGGAAAGCTTCCTTTCCATTGTACGCTAAAGTATCTAGACGGAC
>JAKSJT010000068.1 GCA_024402125.1 Bacteroidales bacterium | reverse complement strand
AGTTCGACATCCAGAAGAAGGCACGTCCAAACGTCATTGTTGGAATTGTCGGATGTATGGCAGAGCGCCTTAAGGACAATCTTCTCGACACACATAAGGTAGACCTTGTTGCCGGACCGGACTCATATAGAACTCTACCAAAGCTCATTGCTGGTATAACCCCAGAAAAGCCTGCAATCAATGTCCTTCTTTCCCACGAAGAGACATACGGTGATATCAGTCCTGTCAGAATTGACAAGAACGGAGTATCTGCATTCATCTCAATCATGAGAGGATGTAACAACGTATGCTCATACTGCGTTGTTCCTTACACTAGAGGTGCAGAAAGAAGCAGAGACCCTAGGACAATCTACCGTGAGGCTTGCGAAGTGTTCAGCCAGGGTTACAAGGAAGTGACACTCCTTGGTCAGAACGTTGACTCATACCTCTGGAAGGATCCGGAGGATGAATCTCAGAACGTTGGATTCGCAAAGCTCCTTGAAATGATCGCTCAGATCTCTCCTGAGCTTAGAGTAAGATTCTCAACTTCTCACCCTAAGGACATCAGCGATGAGGTAATCTACACAATGGCTAAATACGAGAACATCTGCAAGCATATCCACCTCCCTGTTCAGTCAGGAAGTAACATCATGCTTGATAAGATGAAAAGACGTTACACACGTGAGTGGTACCTTGAAAGGGTCGCAAAGATCAGAAGCGTAATGCCTGACTGCGGCATCACAACTGATGTAATTGCAGGATTCAGCGGAGAAACTGAGGAAGACCACCAGCAGACTCTTGACATCTTCAGAGAGGTATGCTATGATTCTGCATTCATGTTCTACTACTCTGAAAGACCTGGAACATACGCATCAAGACACTACCCTGACGATATTAGCATTGAGGAGAAGACACGAAGACTCAATGAGATTATCGCACTTCAGAACGAGTGCAGCAAAAAGAGTAACGAAAAGGACCTTGGAAAGACTCTCAAGGTTCTTGTCGAGGGTCCTTCCAAGAGAAACCCTAACGACCTTTGCGGTAGAGCAAGCAACAATAAGATGTGCGTATTCCCAGCTGGGAACTACAAGGTTGGTGACTACGCTATGGTAAGAGTGCTTGAGTGCACTTCTGCTACTCTTATCTGTGAGCTCGCATAGGCACTGGTGCTCTAACCACACACCAAAAGTCAATAACACTAAAACAACATAACACATATGGGCAACTACATTCTCGCTCTTGACCAGGGCACAAGTAGCTCCAGAGCCATCATCTTTGATCATGAGGGCAATGCCTGCTCTGTAGCACAAAAGGAGTTTACACAGTATTTCCCAAAACCAGGCTGGGTTGAACATGATCCTAAGGAGATCTGGTCTTCAGAGGCAGCCGTCATTGCTGAGGCTATGGCAGCTATCGGAGTTGAAGGAAAGGATCTCGCAGCTATCGGTATCACAAACCAGAGAGAGACTACTATCGTCTGGGATGCTGAAACCGGAGAGCCTGTTCACAATGCAATCGTTTGGCAGGACAGAAGAACTTCAGAGTTCTGCGACAGTCTCAAGGAGAAGGGCCTGACTGACTCTATCCGTGAAAAGACTGGTCTTATCATCGATGCATACTTCAGTGGAACCAAGATCAAGTGGATCCTTGACAATGTAGAGGGTGCAAGACAGAAGGCTATGGAAGGAAAGCTCCGCTTTGGAACTGTTGACACATGGCTTATCTGGAACCTCACCCATGGTGCTGTGCATGTTACTGATGTGAGCAACGCTTCCAGAACAATGCTTTACAACATAAAGACTCTCAGCTGGGACAAGGAACTTCTTGAACTGCTTGACATTCCAGAGTCAATGATGCCTCAGGTCAAGTCTTCAAGTGAGGTTTACGGCACATCAGTTGGTCTTATGACTGCAGGAGTTCCTATCGCAGGTATTGCAGGAGACCAGCAAGCTGCCCTCTTTGGACAGATGTGTACAGAACCAGGTTCAGTGAAGAACACATATGGCACAGGTTGCTTCCTTCTTATGAACAGCGGCACAAAGCCTATCATGTCTAAGAACAACCTTCTTACTACTATTGCATGGAAGATTGGCGACACTGTAAACTACGCTCTCGAGGGTAGCATCTTCGTTGCCGGTTCTGTTGTCCAGTGGCTTCGTGATGGCCTTGGAATCATCACTTCATCTTCTGAGATTGAGGCTCTTGCTGCGACTGTTGAGGATAACGGAGGCGTCTACTTCGTCCCTGCACTTACAGGTATGGGTGCTCCTTACTGGGATCAGTACGCTACAGGAACTATCCACGGTATCACTAGAGGAACAACAAAGGCTCATATCGCCAGAGCTGCGCTTGAGGGAATCGCATTCCAGACAATGGATATCGTAAGAGCCATGGAAAAAGATGCAGGAGTATCTCTTAGCGAGCTTAAGGTTGACGGAGGAGCTTCACGCAACAATCTTATGATGCAGTTCCAGGCTGACATCCTCGGTGCAAAGGTTGTCCGTCCGAAGGTTACCGAAACAACAGCAAAGGGAGCTTGCTACCTTGCTGGTCTTGCAGTAGGATTCTGGGACAGCATCGAGCAGATCAAGGAGCAGTGGCAGGCAGACAAGGTATTCGCACCAGAGGCTGAAGCAGATAAGGTTCAGGTCCTTTGTGACGGTTGGGCTGACACAATAAAGAGAACACTTTCAGGTAAATAGACTAATCAGAAATCTTATGGAATACACACTACTTCAGAAATGCGTATTTGAGCTTATCGGTACTATGGTACTCGTGCTCATGGGTGACGGTGTATGCGCAGCATGCACACTCAACAAGTCAAAGGCTAAGGATGCCGGCTGGACAGTAATCTCACTTGCTTGGGGTTTTGCTGTCATGTGCGGAGTATTCGTATCTCAGCCATCCGGATCACATCTTAACCCTGCTGTTTCACTAGGTCTTGCACTTGCCGGATCATTCGAGTGGAGCGCAGTTCTCCCTTACATGATTTCTCAGATGGTAGGAGGTTTCCTTGGAGCATGCCTTGTATACCTTGTTTACATGGATCACTTCAATGCTTCTGCTGATAACCCTGACGGAATGCTTGGATGCGTCTGTACAATGCCAGCAATCGAGCATAAGAGCATCAACACACTTGTCGAGGCTGTCGCTACTTTCATCCTCGTTTACACCATCCTCGCATTCAGCACAGCTGAGAACACAGCAGCAATTGGAATGGGATCACTTGGTGCATTCCCTGTAACTGCTCTTATCATGGCTCTCGGTATGTCTCTAGGCGGTCCTACAGGTTATGCTATGAACCCTGCTAGAGACCTTTCTCCTAGACTTGCTCATGCTGTTCTTCCTATCGCAGGAAAGAGAGACAGTGGCTGGGGATACAGCTGGGTTCCTGTTGTTGGACCTTGCATTGGTTGCGTCCTTGCAGCTGGACTTTATCTTCTTATCTACTAATCGATTAGATAAATTGATCAATATTAGAACGACTCACTTCGGTGGGTCGTTTCTTTTTTAACACCACCTTAAATTGCGTCAATACAGTCCCCCGAAAATTCTTGTGGAAAATTGTGGAAAGTTGTGGAAGAAAATGGAAAATTGTTTATATCTTTGCGTTTGATAGCGTGAAAAAGTATTAACAATGACAACATTCATAGGCGAATATACCGGAAAAGTTGACGACAAAGGAAGAATCGTTTTTCCTTCGGCGTTCAAATCCCTTATGCTCGCCGAGGGCGGCGATATGCGGCTTGTGGTCAAAAAAGGCATGTTCTCCAACTGCCTTGAAATGTACACATATGCCGAATGGGAGCGCCAAAGTAATGAAGTCTTATCTAAACTCAACATCTTCCTTCGTAGGGAGGACGCTATCTTTTGGAGTAAGTTTACACGTGGCCGTGACATCGTCGAGCCAGACGCCA
This sequence comes from Bacteroidales bacterium, assembly GCA_024402125.1. Classification (GTDB taxonomy): domain Bacteria; phylum Bacteroidota; class Bacteroidia; order Bacteroidales; family UBA932; genus Cryptobacteroides. The sequence continues at coordinate 6,964 of JAKSJT010000068.1, read as the reverse complement.
AGTTCGGCCGTATAACTATCGACAAAAAGCTATTGGAAGCTATTGGTGTAACAAAAGAGGTAGTGTTCTCTGGCAATGATTTCAGAATCGAGATCTGGTCCAAGGAAGAATTCGAGAAGAGTGATATCTCAACAGAAGAATTCCTTGCAATTGCCGAAAGACTATCTGAAAGATAGGAGATTTTCAGGCAATGTCAGAGTATCATAACCCCGTACTACTTGATGAGAGCATTTCTGCTCTTATCAGCAACCCATCAGGAATATACGCAGATGCCACATTCGGAGGCGGCGGCCACACCGCCGAACTTCTTTCACGCTTATCAGATGACGGTAGGGTCATCGCCTTCGATCGTGACAGTGACGCTATAAAGAACAAGCCAGACGACCCCCGTCTGACACTAATCCACAACAACTTCAGGTTCATCCAGAACTATGTCCTTGCTGAAGGTTATCCGGAAGGCATTGACGGCATCCTAGCTGACCTGGGCGTTTCATCTCATCAGTTTGACACTGCTGACAGAGGATTCTCTTTCAGATACGAAGATGCCCCTCTCGATATGAGAATGAACGTCAAGGCAAGTCTCACTGCAGCCGACATCGTCAAGACATACTCACAGGAGGATCTCGAGAAGATTCTTAGAATCTATGGAGAAGTTGATGGATCCAGAAACATCGCCCGTCTCATTGTTTCTGCAAGAGAGAAAGGTGACATAATCACAACAGGAGACCTTGACAAGGCTGTAGGACCAGCCCTTCCAAAGTTTGGAGACCATAAGGTTCTCGCTAAGATCTACCAGGCTCTTCGAATAGAAGTGAACCAGGAGATGCGCTCTTTGGAGAAGTTCCTTGAAGGTGCAACAGCAGCTTTGAAGCCAGGAGGAAAACTTGTTATGATCACTTATCATTCCCTTGAAGACAGAATGGTTAAGAACTGGATCAAGACAGGCAATGTTGAAGGAGAACTCGTAAAGGATGTTTACGGTAGAGTTCATGCTCCGCTCAAGGCAGTGAACAGAAAGCCTATCCTCCCCACAGAGGAGGAGATCGCATCCAACACTAGAGCTAGAAGTGCTAAACTTAGAATCGCAGAAAAGGAGAGTTAGAGTATGTCAGAGGCTAAATGGAAATTTTCAGACATAGGACGCTTCCTCAAGGAAAGCATCATTGCGATCATTAAAGGAGAATTCCTTCTGCGTATCAACTGTGCGAAGTACTTCATCCACATCATCTGGACGTTCTTCCTTCTGTTCTGCGCAATTTGGATCAGTCTTTCTGTAGAAGAGACTCTTACCAAAGTGGAACAGAACAAGAAAGAGCTCAGTGACATGGACATCTACAGAGCTCAGAAGACTGTTGAGATTGTAAGACTCAACAGAATGACAACCGTACAGGAAATGCTTCAGGAGCAGGGATCAAAGGTTACAATGCCTGTAAACCCTCCTACAGTGATAAACAATAAATAATAATCAGCAATCATGGAAGAGAACAAAAATAAAACAGGAAAGAAGAGAGACAGGATCGGCCTGATTCTCTACTTCTTCTATGGCCTCGCACTGATTGCTTCAGTGATTATTATCGGACAGATTGTCTGCATACAACTGTTTTTCAAGGTGGACGAGAATCTTATCTATCTGTTTCACCCTTCAAACACCAGGTCAATTATTGAACCGGCCAGAGGTTCCATCATTTCAAATGATGGAAGACTCCTTGCCATGTCAACTCCTATGTACCAGATCTATATGGACTGTGCAGTCCAGAAGGCCGAATATGCAGCGGACGGAGACAAGGGCAAAGAGAAGGAGCTCGAGTGGAGAGGTAAAGTTCATGGTCTCGCAGATTCTCTTGCAGCAATGTATGGAGACAAATCAGCTTCAGAGTACTATGACCTGATTATCTCAAGCAGAGAAAATGGCCGTAGAAATGTTAAGATCGGAAGTGAGATTGACCATGGCAGACTCCAGAGAGTAAAACAGTTCCCTCTATTTAAAGAAGGAGCTAACAGGGGTGGTATCATCGTCAACAAACATGACACAAGACAGTACCCTTACGGCTCTCTTGCCAGACGTACTATCGGCTATGTGAAAGACAACGAGAAGAGTAATGGTAACAACCTTATCGGTATTGAAGGAAGTTATGATGCCAAGCTCCATGGTCAGGAAGGTTACGAATACCTCAAGACCACTGATGGCAGAAAGAAGATCCATAACTACGACAGTACTTTCGTAAAGGCTGAGGACGGATACAACGTTAGAACAACTATTGACATTGACATCCAGGATATCGCAGACAGAGCACTAAGACGCCAGATTGCTGATGATCCGGATATCGAAGGTGGTTGCCTTGTTGTCATGGATGTCAAGACAGGTGCCATTAGAGCAATGGTAAACCTCAGAAGAGATACAACAACGGTTGGTCATCCGGTGAACGAGTCATACAACTGGGCTATCGGTAGAGCCGGTGAGCCTGGTTCCGTGTTCAAGTCTGTTACACTCATGACACTACTCGAGGATGGATACGTAAAGTCAATCGAAGAGACTCTTCCTATCAATCACGGTAACTATAAGAAATACCCTCATGACGATCATATCGCTGACTTCGGTCGAGAGAACAAGACAGATGTGATTTCGGTTAAGGATGCTCTTAAAATCTCTTCAAACCAGGCATTCTGCTACCTCGCAGTAGAGAACTACCAGGACAATCCGAAAGCGTTCATGGACAAGATCTTCATGTACAAGCTCGGAGAGGCATTCAAGTTTGACATCGACGGTCTTAAGACTCCATCGGTCAAGACCCCTGACTCTCAGACTTGGTCCGGAACCGATCTTGGTGTTACAGCATATGGATATGGTATCACTGAGACACCTCTTCATATCCTTACATTCTACAATGCTATCGCAAATAAGGGAAAAATGATGAAACCTTACCTTGTTGAAAGCGTAGAAAAAGATGGAAAGATCATTGAGAAGGTTGGCCCTAGCATTTTGAATGCGTCCATCTGTTCCAGAAGCACAGCTGATACTCTTACCAGAGCTCTCCGTGCTGTAGTGGAAGAAGGAACAGGTAAGACCCAGCTTGGAAAGGCAAAGCTTCCTGTTGCAGGTAAGACCGGAACCGCCAGAGTAGTACTTGACGGTAGCATCGCACTTCCTGGCAACCCATACTTTGACAAGTTCGGAAGAAAACAGAACCAGGGAACATTTGTGGGATTCTTCCCATACGATGACCCTCAGTACTCTATTATCGCCGTTGTATACTCAACCGTATCCTTCAAGGCATTCTACGGAGGAACAAAGCCTGCCGCAGCTGTCAATGAGACAATTAACGGAATGTACGGTTTGAAGCAGCTTTGGGGAGAATCTCTTCTATCAAAGGGAACACTTGCCAGAATGGAAGCAGACAACAGCAGAATCACGAAATCTGAGGATGGTGCCACAAAAGCTACAGTTCCTGATGTAACTGGTCTCGGACTCAAGGACGCAATCTACACTATTGAGAACAGCGGATTCAAATGCAGCTTCAGTGGCGTAGGTCACGTCTCAAAGCAGAGCCCATCATCCGGATCGACTGCCACAAAGGGAGGAACTATAACCATTACATTGAAATAGTAGGAAATGAAACTTGATAAGATAATAGCAGAAAGCGGAGTCCTTGACATCAAGGGTAACTTGGATAAAGAAATCACTGCCATTTGCAGTGATTCCAGAAAAGCATGCAACGGATGTCTGTTCGTTGCTGTAAAGGGTTATGCCAGCGATGGCCATGCATATATTGCATCTGCTATAAATAGCGGAGCCTCTGCCATCGTATATGAAGATGAGGTAGCACTTGCTGACCAGCTCTGCAAGTTCAGTCCATCAAATGATGCTGAAGCAAAGAGCGGAAAGATTGCGCTACTTGAGAACCTCTGCCTTATCAAAGTCCAGAACTCACGTCATGCTGTTGCGATCATGGCATCCAACTTCTATGACAGACCTTCCGAGAAGCTTACACTTGTCGGTATCACAGGAACTAACGGAAAGACAACAACCGTTACACTCCTGTACAACCTGTTCATGAACCTTGGTTATAACTGTGGTCTTCTGTCAACTATTGCTAACTACGTCGGCAAAAAGAGAACAGAGACAGCCAATACTACAGCTGACCCTATTACCATCAACTCCCTTATGAGTGAAATGGTAGATGCTGGCTGCGAGTACTGCTTCATGGAGGTAAGTTCTATCGGAGTTGAACAGGAGAGAGTATCCGGTCTTAAGTACAAGGTCGGCATCTTCTCAAACCTGACTCACGACCATCTTGACTACCACAAGACATTTGCGGAGTACCTAAGATGCAAGAAACTCTTCTTTGATACTCTTCCAGCTGATGCATATGCCATCACAAACGTTGATGACAAGAATGGCATGGTAATGGTTCAGAACACAAAGGCAAAAGTTGTCACATACTCTGTAAAGAGCATTGCTGACCACTCTGCCAGAATCATGGAAGAAAGCTTCGAAGGCATGCTCCTCAAGGTTGACGGAAAGGAAGCATGGACAAAGCTTATCGGACAGCACAACGCTTACAATATCCTTGCAATCTACTCTGCAGCCCTTGCATGTGGAGCTAGCGAAGAGGAGGCCCTTATCGCCATCAGTAAGCTTGACAGTGCACCTGGAAGACTCGAGAATCTTCGTGGACCGAAGGATCTTTCAGTAATCATTGACTATGCTCATACTCCAGATGCAATGGAGAATGTGCTCAAGACCCTTAGAGAAATCGCACCTAGCAAGGAACTCATCTGCCTCTTTGGTTGCGGAGGAGACAGAGACAAGACAAAGCGTCCTGAGATGGCCGCTGTTGCAGAGAGAATGGCCGACAGAATCTTTGTAACATCGGACAACAGCAGAACTGAAAGGACAGAAGATATCCTTGAGGACATTAAGAAGGGATTCACTCCAGAGGGTATTGCCAAGGCACTGTTCATCGGTGACAGAAAGGAAGCCATCCGCGCAGCAATCATGCTTGCCCCTAAGGGAGCAACAATACTTCTTGCCGGTAAGGGTCACGAGACATACCAGATTATCGGCACGGAGACAAGACATTTTGATGAAAGAGAAGTTGTGGCTGAAGCTTTCAGCTACATTAAGTAACTATAATTAGAATAAAAGCAACATGCTATATCATTTATTTGAATACTTTAAGAATGCTGGTATCGACTTCCCTGGAGTTGGTCTTATGAACTATTTGTCTGTAAGAGCCATGCTTGCCAGCGTTACTGCAATGTTGATTGCATATTTCGTCGGAGGAAAGATCATCGGTATCCTTCAGAAGATGCAGATTGGTGAAACAATCCGTGATCTCGGTCTTGAGGGACAGATTCAGAAGAAGGGAACCCCTACAATGGGTGGTGTTATCATCATCCTTTCCATTGTCGTTCCTGTCCTTCTTTTCTGTAATCTTACAAGCGTGTACGTACACCTTCTTCTTTTGACAACTCTGTGGTGCGGTGCAATCGGATTCAGAGACGACTACATCAAGGTGTTCAAAAAGAACAAGGAAGGTATGAGCGAAGGACACAAGCTCATTTACCAGCTTGGTCTTGGTCTTCTTATCGGACTTGCAGTCTGCTTCAACGACAACATTGTAGTCCGTGAGAAAGTTGCTGTAAGCGAGAACATTGTAACTAAGGGAGAGACTCTGACAGTAGACTCTGAAAGACTTATCGAGGACAACCAGTGGGAGACAAAGGATATGGTTAAGAGCACCAAGACCACAATCCCATTCGTTAAGAGCCACGAACTCGACTACAAGGTATTCTCACCTTTCAATGGTGCTATGGGCTGGTACTGCAAATGGGCAATCTATGTTCTTATGATCGTGATTGTCATCATGGCCTGCTCTAACGGAACCAACCTGACAGATGGACTTGATGGTCTGGCAGCCGGAACTAGTGCAATTGTAGGTATAGTAATAGGTATCCTCGCTTGGCTGAGTGGTAACCTTCTTAACTCAGGATACCTCAACATCATGTACATCCCAGGAACAGGAGAAGTTGCAATCTTCATGTCAGCATTTGTTGGTGCACTACTTGGATTCCTGTGGTACAATGCATACCCTGCACAGGTATTTATGGGAGATACCGGTAGCCTTACCCTTGGTGGTATCATCGGAGTTAGTGCAATCCTTATCCGTAAGGAGCTTCTTCTCCCTATCCTATGCGGAGTCTTCTTAGTTGAAAGCCTTTCTGTAATCATGCAGAGACTTTATTTCAAGGCCACAAAGAAAAAATATGGTGAAGGAAGAAGAATTTTCAAGTGCACACCTCTTCACCACCACTTCCAGAAAGAAGGCATGCCTGCTCTTATCCAGAGCCCTAAGCGTGCAATCCCTGAACCAAAGATTGTAGCAAGATTCTGGTTCATCGGAATTATCCTGGCAGTAGCGACACTAGCACTTCTAAAAATCAGATAGAAAAAAATATATAGAGCAATATATTTAGAGCAAACAACTAAGAGCAATAACTAATAACATGTCACGAATTGTAGTTTTAGGCGGAGCAGAAAGTGGTGTTGGAGCCGCTGTCCTCGCTAAAGTAAAGGGATTCGATGTTTTCCTTTCAGACTTTGGAAAAATCGCAGATCACTATGCTGATGAGCTTAAGAAGTGGGATATCCCATTCGAGCAGGGTCAGCATACAGAGAGCCTTATCCTCAATGCGGATGAGGTGATAAAGAGTCCTGGTATTCCTTGCACAGCTCCTATCGTAAAGAAGCTTGAAGAGCAGGGAACACATATCATCTCAGAGATTGAGTTCGCTGGAAGATATGACTCAGCCAAGAAGATCTGTATCACAGGTAGTAACGGAAAGACTACAACAACTTCCCTTATCTACTACCTTCTCCAGAACGCTGGTCTTAATGTCGGTCTTGGCGGAAACATCGGTAAGAGCTATGCTTACCAGGTAGCTACTGAGAATTTCGACTACT
>JAKSJT010000067.1 GCA_024402125.1 Bacteroidales bacterium | reverse complement strand
AGAGAGTTGCAGCTAACAACAAGCAGGAGTCTGACTACAGATTCTCTAAGGATCTTAGAGATGCAATCATGGCTAAGGCTGACGTTAAGCTTCCTGAGTCATTCCTTAAGAGATGGCTTTATGTCGCTAACCAGGGCAAGTTCTCTAAGGAGCAGATCGAGAAGGAGTTCGATGCATTCCTTAACGACTTCCGTTGGCAGCTCGTTCGTGGTAACCTTATGAAGAAGCTCGACCTTAAGGTAGAGGAGAAGGATATCCGCGAGGCAGCAGAGGCATTCGTTGCTTACCAGTACGCTATGTACGGAATGGGTAACGTTCCACAGGAGCTTATCCGTGAGGCTGCAGAGAAGAACGTTCTTACAAACGAGCAGCAGGTTCGTCAGCTTGAGGAGCAGGTAGAGGACCAGAAGGTTATCTCTGCACTTAAGGACATCGTTGCACTTGATACAAAGAAGGTATCTCGCAAGGATTTCCAGGCTCTTAACTAATAGCTGGGAAAAAGAATCCGATTTTTTATCGTATATTTATCGGGATATGCACTTCGCATGTCCCGATTTTTAGAATAATAATATGGATAGCAAGAAAGAATTTGAAAAGTATGCTTCTTTGGATAGAGGCATCAGCACTATGACTCTTCATAGATATAAGTCTGTATACGACGGTTACATTAATCCTTCAATTATTGAGGAGCGCAAACTCAATGTAGCATCAATGGATGTTTTCAGCCGTTTGATGATGGACCGCATTATCTTTTTGGGAGTTCCAATTGATGATGATGTAGCTAATATTATTCAGGCTCAGCTTCTTTTCCTTTCTTCAGTTGATGGAAATGCTGATGTGTCACTTTACCTTAACACTCCAGGTGGTCAGGTCACTTCTGGTCTAGGTATCTATGATACAATGCAGCTTATCGAACCTGATGTAGCTACAATCTGTACAGGTATGGCTGCTTCTATGGGTTCAGTTCTTCTTTGTGCAGGAACAAAGGGAAAGCGTTCTGCTCTTCCTCATTCAAGAGTGATGATTCATCAGCCGCTTGGTGGTGCTCATGGCCAGGCAAGTGATATTCTCATCGCAGCAAAGGAGATAGAGAAGACAAGAACAGAGTTATATAGTATTATCTCAGAGCATAGCGGACAGCCATTCGACAAGGTATTTGCAGATGGAGACCGTGATTACTGGATGACAGCCAGTGAGGCTCTTGAGTATGGTATGGTCGATGAGATCCTTACCAACAGAAAAAAATCTAAATAAGACGTGGCAAGTAAAATTAAGAAACACTGCATGTTCTGTGGCAGAAGTGAATCCCAGGTAGGATTTCTTCTGACAGGAATTGATTCATGCATATGCAGTGACTGCATAAAGCTGGCCTCTGACTATGTCAAGGAGATAGAGGACCAGAATAAACCTAAGAGAAGCTCTTCAAAGGCAGACAGCAAGTCTATCAGCAAGCCAAAAGAGATCAAGGAGTTCCTTGACCAGTATGTAATCGGTCAGGATAGGGCAAAGAAACTTCTCGCAACAGCTGTTTACAATCACTATAAGAGAATCAACCATAATCTGGATTCTGGAGCTGATGATGGTGTTGAACTTGAGAAGTCCAATATCCTTATGGTTGGTCCGACAGGAACTGGTAAGACACTTCTTGCTAGAACAATCGCTAAGATGCTCAATGTTCCTTTCACAATCGTTGATGCTACAGTTCTGACAGAAGCAGGATATGTAGGTGAGGATGTTGAAAGCATTCTTTCAAGACTTCTTCAGGAATGCGACTTTGATCTTGAACAGGCAGAAAGAGGCATCGTATTCATAGATGAAATTGATAAGATTGCAAGAAAGAGCGACAACCCTTCAATTACTCGTGATGTGAGTGGTGAAGGTGTTCAGCAGGCAATGCTTAAGCTCCTTGAAGGTAACGTTGTAAACGTACCACCTAAGGGAGGAAGAAAGCATCCTGAGCAGGAGTTCATCCATGTGAATACTCAGAATATTCTCTTTATCTGCGGTGGTGCATTCGAAGGTATCGAGAGAAGAATCGCTCAGAGACTCAATACTCAGGTGATCGGTTTCGGAGCAACTGAAAAGCAGAAGATAGACAAGAACAATCTTCTTCAGTATGTAGCGGCTCATGACGTTCGTGCATATGGTCTCATCCCTGAAGTCGTCGGTCGTCTTCCAGTTCTGACATACCTTGATGCACTAGATAGAGATGCACTTCTCAGAATTCTGACAGAACCAAAGAATGCTATTCTCAAGCAGTATGCAAAGATGTTTGAGATGGATGGAATGGAACTTATTATTGAAGATGGCGTAAAGGAACTAATTGTTGATACAGCCATTAAGAATAAACTTGGAGCAAGAGGCCTTCGTTCTATCTGTGAACAGATCATGAATGATGCGATGTATGAGGCTCCTTCTTCAAGGAAGAAGACATTCAACCTGACAGTTGAATATGCTAAGTCAAAATTGGAAAACTAGATCAGGCTTTTCTGACAGATAATGATTAAGAGCGTGTAACACAGATGATATTGCACGCTCTTTCAAATTGATTGGTCAGGATCCTGGTCATTCGCACATGTCGAGGAAAAGCTGATGGATAAGAGTGTTGTCAGTCAGTTCCGGATGGAATGCTGTGACCAGCTGATTCCTTTCTTTGGCAGCAACAATATTCCCGTCAACAGTCGAAAGTACTTCTACTGTTGGTCCTACCTCTGCAATGTATGGGGCTCTGATGAATACCATTGGGATATTTCCAAGACCATTGAACAGCTCATTACATACAAAGCTTCCTAGCTGTCTTCCGTATGCGTTACGTTTAGCCCTAATGTTCATTGTCCCAAGGTGATCCTTGTCTAGCATGATAAGACCTGCGCATGTTCCAAATACGGGCAACCCCTCGGAAATAGCTTTTCTGACTGACTCGAAAAGGTTCTCATCCTTTATGATACGCATCATTGCTGTGCTTTCTCCTCCAGGAATGATCAGACCGTCCTTGTCTTCTTTCCAGTCTTCCAGGTTACGTATGAGGAATGATTCTACTCCGAGACTTTGAAGCATCTGCTGATGCTCCAGAAATGCTCCCTGAAGAGCAAGTACCGCTATTCTCATTTTCCTCTTTCAGCCATCAGAAGTGCAATCTCACTTTCGTTGATTCCGACCATGGCTTCACCAAGGTCCTCACTAAGCTCTGCAATGATCTTAGGGTTGTTGTAGTTTGTTACTGCCTTCACGATTGCCTGAGCCCTCTTCTCTGGATTGCCGCTCTTGAAGATACCGCTACCAACGAATACTCCTTCAGCACCGAGCTGCATCATAAGGGCTGCATCTGCTGGAGTAGCAACACCACCCGCTGCGAAGTTTACTACTGGGAGCTTACCGTTCCGGTGAACGTACTGAACAAGGTCGTAAGGAACGCGTAGCTGCTTTGCTGCCTCATAGAGTTCATCCTCGCTCATGGATACGAGTCTGCGCATTTCGCTCTGCATCATTCTCATGTGACGAACAGCCTGAATGATATCTCCAGTTCCAGGTTCACCCTTTGTTCTGATCATCGTAGCACCTTCATTGATGCGGCGCAGAGCCTCACCAAGGTCCTTTGCTCCGCAGACGAAAGGAACGCTGAACTTACGCTTGTCGATGTGGTAGATATCATCAGCAGGGGAGAGAACCTCACTTTCGTCGATATAGTCAATCTCAATTGCTTCGAGAATCTGCGCCTCTGCAAAATGACCGATACGGCATTTGGCCATAACTGGAATTGACACTGCATTCTGGATGCCTTTAATCATCTTAGGGTCGCTCATACGGCTGACACCACCTGCTGCTCGTATATCAGCAGGGATTCTTTCAAGAGCCATGACAGCACATGCGCCTGCTGCCTCAGCGATTCTAGCCTGCTCTGGAGTTGTTACATCCATGATTACACCACCTTTAAGCATCTGTGCTAGTTGGCGGTTAAGGGTTGATCTATCTTCCATTGTTTTTGTTTGTTTTTCAAATAAATATCTATAATACAACTATTTGTAAAGCGAAGATAAAATAATTTTCCAAATTATAGGTTTATTTGTTCTCAAAATGGAAAACAATGGACTTGTATGAATAGTGATTATCGTTTATAACTGTTACAATTGCCTCACTGAAAAATAGAAAAGCCTTCCTTTTTCATTATATTTGTATGATACCCTTATAATAAGTCGATATATGAAAGAATTCATTGCAAATAACAGAGAGAGAATCTTTGATGAACTCTTCTCAATTCTCAGAATCCCTTCAATCAGCGCTAAGCCAGAGCATAAGTCAGACATGAAAAGATGTGCTGACAGAATTAAAGAACTGCTTCTCGAGGCAGGTGCCGATGAAGCTGGCGTTTACCCAAGTGACGGTCATCCAGTAGTGTTTGGACAGAAGTCCATTCCAAATGCTGAGGGAACTGTACTTGTATACGGACATTATGATGTTCAGCCGGTTGAACCTCTTGAGAAGTGGAACTCTGATCCATTTGAACCTGAGATCCATGATGATGCCATCTGGTGTAGAGGTGCAAATGATGACAAGGGTCAGCTCTTTATGCATATCAAGGCATTCGAGTTCATGCTTAAGACCAGACAGCTTCGTCACAACGTGAAGTTCATCTTCGAGGGTGAGGAGGAAATTGGTAGCCCATCTCTTCCAAAGTGGGTTGAAAAACATAAGGAGGAGCTTGCAGCAGATGTTGTTCTTGTATCTGATACAACAATGATTTCGGAGAAGGTACCATCAATCAACTGCGGTATGAGAGGTCTGGCGTATCTCCAGGTTACTGTAACTGGTCCTAACAAGGATCTTCATTCTGGACACTATGGCGGTGCAGTTGCCACTCCGATCAATGTCCTTTGCGATTTGATCTCAAAGATGCAGGATGAGGACGGCAGAATCACTATTCCAGGATTCTATGATGATGTAGTTGAGCTTTCAGCAGAAGACAGAGCTCAGCTAGCTAGAGCTCCATACGATGAGAAGGAGTATAAGGAGTTCCTTGATGTTAAGGCTCTTAAGGGTGAAAAGGGTTATACAACCCTCGAGAGAACCGGTATCCGTCCGTCATTCGATGTGTGCGGTATCTGGGGCGGTTACACAGGTGTAGGTGCAAAGACAGTTCTCCCTTCTGTTGCATATGCAAAGGTATCAATGAGACTTGTTCCGAATCAGGAGTCAAAGAAGATTACACAGCACCTGATTATGTGAAGGTTGAAGTTGAACCATATGAGGGAGGAGAGGGATTCCTGATCCCTATCACATCGCCAGCATTCCAGGCTGCATCAAAGGCTATGGAAGAGGTTTACGGAATAAAGCCAGTTCCTAGTCGTGGTGGCGGTAGCATTGCGGTTCTGGCTGACATGCAGAAGATCCTTGGCATTGATCCGCTTCTAATGGGATTCGGACTTGAGAGAGACTGCATCCACTCACCAAATGAGAGTTATCTCCTTAAGCAGTTCTATGCTGGTATGGAGTCTCTCGCACTATTCTACAAATATTATCAGAAATAAATAAACTTGAGTAATTAAATAAGATAATAACTATGACAAGAGAAGAACTTTATCAGCAGATGCGTCTAAAGAAGACAACACTCTGCGTTGGTCTTGATACAGACTATGACAAGATTCCAGAATGCATCAAGAGCCAGTATGGTGACGACAAGGCAGCAGCTGTACTTGCTTTCAACAAGGCAATCGTAGATGCGACAGCTCCATACTGTATCGCATACAAGCCAAACCTTGCATTCTATGAGTGCTATGGTTCAGCAGGTATCAAGTGTCTTGAGGAGACTGCTGCTTACATTAGAAGCAAGTATCCTGAGATTTTCCTTATCGCTGATGCCAAGAGAGGTGATATCGGTAATACAGCCAAGATGTATGCAAAGACATTCTTTGAGGAGATGGACTTTGATGCAGTGACTCTTTCTCCATACATGGGAACAGAGACAGCTACTCCATTCCTTGCATATCCTGGAAAGTATGTCATCGTAGTTGCTCTTTCATCTAACCCAACAAGTGTTGACTTCCAGCTCTGCCAGGAGGACGGCAAGCCTCTTTATCAGGTAGTGATGGAGAAGATGATGGCAATCTCTACTCCTGAGAACATGATGTTTGTTGTTGGTGCAACAAAGGCTGACAAGCTTTCTGAAATCAGAAAGTTCTGTCCAGACAACTTCTTCCTTGTTCCTGGTGTAGGTGCTCAGGGTGGCTCAGCTGAGGAAGTGATCGCTAACGGATCTAACGATCTTTGTGGACTTATCATCAACTCTTCTAGAGGTGTTCTCTACGCATCTAAGGGTGAGGATTTCGCAGAGGCTGCAGCAAAGGCTGCCGCTGCAACAGCAAGACTCTAGTCTATGAGAAAGTCTTTGTTGATCATAGCAGCTGCACTTTGTGCAGTTCCCGCTATTGCTCAGGAAGGAGTCAAGGTTGTCCATCCTGCATCCAATCCTAATGGAAAGATGCTCACGATGGAGGAAGTGATTCTTTCAAGGGATATCGTTCCTTCCAGAATGTCAACAGGCTGGCAGGGAGATAGCCAGCTCCTTATGTCCAAGGGGGGAAAGATCACTGCCCTTGATGTGACTTCAGGTCAGGAGAAGGAGTATGCTCAGAACAGCTCCACTCAGACAAGTTCAGCTAGAGCTTCACTTCCAAAAGGGGCATCAGATGTAACTCCAAAGGGAGACAATATCGCATATACAGTTGGCAAGAGCCTCTACTATGTAGATAAGAACGGACATTCTGTCTGTATCGCAGAAAGTGAGAATAATCAGATTACATATGGTCAGAGCGTAAGCCGTAACGAGTTTGGTATTGGAGAGGGTATCTACTGGTCTGACAGCGGTAAAAAGCTTGCTTTTTATCGCAAGGACGAGAGCCTTGTCACAACATTCCCGCTTCTGGATATCACATCTCGTACAGGATCCCTTTTTGAGATCAAGTATCCGATGGCAGGAATGGATTCTGAGAACATCAGACTCGGTATCTATGACCTTGCTGCAAATACAACTGTATGGGCTCAGGTTGATGATTTCGGATACGACCAGTACTTGACAAATATCAGCTGGTCTCCAGATGACAAGTATGTATTCATTCAGGTTCTGGATAGAGCTCAGGAGAATGTTCATCTGAATATGTACAGAGCAAGCGACGGACAGTTCGTAAGAACGATTCTGACAGAGCATAATGACCGTTTCGTTGAGCCTGAGAATCATATCGAATTTCTGAAGGGAACATATGAGTTCATCTATAGAACTGACAATAGGGACGGATACAAGAACCTTTATCTCTGTGATACACTTGGTACTGTTCGTCGTATGACAGCGGTAGATGCTGATGTGACATATGTGGACAATGACGGTAAGAACGTGTACTATATGTCAGCAGAGGTGTCTCCAGTTGAGAATCATCTCTTCCGTGTACCTGTTTCAGTTTCAAAGGCAAAGCCTGGTAAGAGTTCTGTTGTCAAGTTCGGAAAACCTGTCCAGCTGACAAAGGAGGAAGGATGGCACTCAGTGTCTCTCAACCCTTCAATGACAATGTTCGTTGATTCATACTCATCATTCAATGTTCCTTCAGCTACAGAGCTTAGAAAGGTTGATGGGACTCTTGTCAAGGTTCTGGATAAGGCTGAAGATCCTCTTAAGAACTACGCAGGAGTGGAAGTTGACTTTGGTACAGTGAAGAGTGCGGATGGTCAGTATGATAACTGGTACAGACTCTTTAAGCCAGCTAACTTCGATCCTTCAAAGAAATATCCTGTAATCCTTTATGTGTATGGCGGACCTCACTCACAGATGGTAAGAGACACATGGCTCGGTAGCGTCAGAATGTGGGAGTACTATATGGCTCAGAAGGGTTATATCGTATATGTTCAGGACAATAGAGGAACTCCAAATAGGGGAGCAGAGTATGAGAAGGCAATCCATGGTCAGTGCGGTCAGGTGGAGATGCAGGATCAGATGGTCGGTATCAATATGCTCAAGAGTCTTCCTTATGTCGACTCTTCACGAATTGGAGTTCATGGTTGGAGCTATGGCGGATTCATGACAATTTCACTTATTACCAACTATCCTGAGACATTCAAGGTCGGAGTTGCAGGTGGTCCTGTAATCGACTGGAAGTGGTATGAGGTAATGTATGGTGAAAGATACATGGATACACCTCAGAGAAATCCTGAAGGATTCGCGAAGACATCTCTTATCAACAAGGCAAAGGATCTTAAGGGTAAGCTTCTTATCTGCCAGGGTGCAATCGATGATACAGTTGTTTGGGAACACAGCCTCAGCTTTATCAGAGAATGTATTAAGAACAATGTTCAGGTAGACTACTTCCCATATCCTACAGCTCTTCACAATGTTCAGGGAAGAGACAGAATCCATCTTATGGACAAGGTTACAATGTATTTTGAGGATTATCTTTAAGATGAGTCTTTAGATTACATACTATACGAATAAAGCCCGGGCTGAGCCTGGGCTTTATTGTACTTGACGTATTTAGAAACTCATTTTTACTTGATTTCCTTTGCTTCAAGAGACCAACCTGTAAGAGTTGAAATGTAAGGAATTACGCAGCTTGAAAGCTTTCTGTGAGCTTCATAGTTAGGGTGATAGTCGGATCCATACTCGCTGTCTGAGAATACTGAGTCTCCATAACCCATATAGCTTACATTCTTAAGGCCGCAGCTCTGAGCAGCTTCCTTGATATACTCGAAGAGCATAGGGTCTCCCTTTGCTGCTGTGCAGAGGATAGGGTGATTCTCGCCGTAGTTTGCCTTAATGCTCTTAAGAAGTCTGATGTAATTGTTCTTGAAGGCAGTGGTTGAAGGCTGCTTACTTACTGAGAAGTCATTTGTACCAAGCAGAATGACAGTTACGTTAGGCTTGAAAGCATCCTTTGATGCATCCCATTTTACTTCTCTGTTTTCATCAAATGTCTGCTCGTATCTATCTGGCATGAGCCATCCTGCGAACTTGTCGTTGTAATTTCTGGCAATACCCATTCCTGAGTGAGCTACAACATAGTAGTCAGCGTCAAAGTATCTTGAAACAATTGCAGCATATGAGTAGTTTGCGTTTTCTGTATCAACTCTGAACTTCTCAGTTGCAGCCTTTCCTTCAGTACCATATCCGCAAGTGTATGAGTCACCGATAAACTCAATCTGACGAGCCTTGAGTCCTTCTGCCTGAAGAAGTGCTCCCTTTGTGACTACACTTTGAAGAGTAGTTGTGCCCTGCTCACCTTCGGTTCTTTTTCTAATGATTACTTCGTGTGTTGTAGGAATCTTTTTGCCGTATTTTGCCTTCATGTCATTCTCGTCAAAGACTACGATAAGAGAGTCTGATCCGAATGTTGTGAAAAGCTTGTCAGCAGGCTTGTCTGCGCCACAGTCGAGCCATGCATTGTAGTAGTTCTTCTTTGTGTCAGATACCTTGAGGGCAAGGTAAGATCCTTCGAACTTGATTTTAACATAGGTTCCTGTCCAGTCAAAACTGATACCCTTGTCATTTACCTGAGTTCTGCCGACTACGGTGATTCTGGAGTCAGTGGCTGGTGTTACTGTTTCTGGAATATCCTTTGCGAATGAATTGATAGAGCAAAGAATAAGTGCTGAGAGAAGTATTTTCTTCATATGTCGTTAGTTTTTTGTCTAACGCAAATATAGAATATCTTCTTCTTAATTGGTTATTTTCATGTCTCTATTAATATATAATCATTTAATATATAATCATTGCTACTCTTTGCTTCTATCAAAAAAATAGTTCATTTTTCTTTGTTCGTTTAAAATAGTCTATGATATTGCAATCGATTCGAATAATTCACTCATTATCGAAGTTGATTACAGCTATAGATGATGAATGTTTCAAACTATCTGAGCGACATGTATTTGCTATCGACAATGCCTATTGGGATTAGTTATTTTTGCTGTTTTGGTGAGATGTGTTTGTTGTTTATAATGTTGATATTCAACTAGTTATACTTATTACTTTTTTCTATTTCAAGACCCCAAAATTTTGCTAAATTTGCAATCGAAATTGAAGATTGCATAAACCGGTTGCTATTGGTATTGCTAATAGTAACTATTGAAACAAACACGAATCAAACCTTTCTATACTACTTGCACGTGTCTACCTTTGCATCGTCAATATGACACGGTAACAAAGTAAAACTAATATTAAGTAGTATTATGAAAGCAATTATCATTGTCCTTGCAGGTCTTGCACTTGCCATCGTTCTTAAGGTTGTTGAGATTATGGTTGACTCGAAGCGTATCAAGAGTGTTGGCGCAAAGTCAAACAATAACAGTAAGAATATTCCTACAATTGACCTTAATGATCCTGAGTCTGTGAAGGCAGGTCTTGAACACTATAAGGGACTTGAGGACTAGTTGTCCTGATTGTAATAGAATATTCTGAAATATTATATATGGAACTTCGTCAGCTAAAGTATTTTCTTAAAACAGCAGAGACACTTAATTTCTCTGAAGCGGCAAGATCATTGTTTGTGACCCAGAGTACACTATCCCAGCAGATCCGTCAATTGGAACAGGAACTGGGCGTAGAACTCTTTGAAAGGGACAGTCATTCTGTAAAGCTTACAGAGTCAGGAGAAAGAATGTATCCATGCGCTAAGGCAACATTAGAGGATGCAGAGTCATGCTTCACTCAGATAAGTGACCTTAAACAGATGCTGACAGGAGTTCTAAACATTGGCATAACGTATTCTTTTGCTCCAATCCTAACAGAGACGGTTAGAGATTTTGTGAAACTCTATCCGGGTGTCAAGATAAATATCATCTGTGATACGATGGAGAATGTACTCGATCTTCTTAAAAAGAGGGAAGTGGACTTCGTGCTGTCTTTCAGACCTAACGAGTGCGATGATGAAATAGAATCTCATATTCTTTTTGATAACCAGCTTGCGATTATCCTTAGCCAGAATCATCCTCTTTCCAGTATGACATCTCTTACTTTGGATGATTTGAGACCATATGGAATCGTGCTTCCGGCTAAGGGTATGCAGGCTAGAAATGCCTTCGATCTATGTTTTCCTGGTGAATCTGATAGACTGGACGTTAAACTTGAACTTAATGAGGTCAACGTCCTATTGGATCTTGTCAAGTCAACTCAGCTCGTGACATTCCTGTCTGAGGCGACACTTTACCAGAAGTCTGGTCTAAAAGCCTTGCCATTCCAGTCAAATAACACTCAACTTGAAGGATGTGTGCATTCTGTAAAGAAAGCATATAGAAAACGTTCTGCCGAAGAGTTCATGCGACTTCTCAGCGCATCAAATGCTGTGATGGAGCGTGCACATAATTGGATCAAATGAGTTTAGCTTTATCTTTTATTATTATCAGCACCGTAATAGC
>JAKSJT010000066.1 GCA_024402125.1 Bacteroidales bacterium | reverse complement strand
ATCGGTAAGGGTGGTTCTGAAGTTGACAAGCTGAAGGAGGAGCTCAAGAAGATTACTGACAAGGACGTTCAGATCAATATTTTTGAGGTTAAGAAGCCGGAGCTTGACGCTGTAATCGTTGCCAACAACATTGCACGCCAGGTAGAGGGTAAGATTGCTTACCGCCGTGCTATCAAGATGGCTGTTGCAAATACAATGCGTATGGGTGCTGAGGGTATCAAGGTACAGATCTCAGGTCGTCTCAACGGAGCTGAAATGGCTCGTTCAGAGATGTACAAGGAGGGTCGTACTCCTCTGCATACTTTCCGTGCTGACATTGACTACTGCCAGGCTGTTGCCATTACCAAGGTTGGTGCTCAGGGCATCAAGGTATGGATCTGCCGTGGTGAGGTTTATGAGAAGAGAGATCTTGCTCCTAACTTCACTCAGACTAAGGAGTCAGGTCGTGGTGGTGAGCGCGGTGGCAAGCCATTCAAGAAGAGAAATAAAGGCAATCGTTAAGAGATTGTAAGTAGCATCTGTAAACACTAATAGATTATGTTACAGCCAAAAAGGACTAAATATAGAAGAATGCAGAAAGGTCGCAGCAAGGGAAATGCCCAGAGAGGCAATCAGCTTGCATTCGGCTCTTTCGGCATCAAGTCTCTTGACACCTGCTGGCTCACCGGTAGGCAGCTTGAGGCTGCTCGTATTGCAGTAACACGTTACATGCAGCGTCAGGGTCAGATCTGGATCAGAGTCTTCCCGGACAAACCTATCACAAAGAAGCCTCTTGATGTACGTATGGGTAAAGGTAAGGGTGACGTAGAAGGTTACGTATTCCCAGTTACTCCAGGTCGTATCATCATTGAAGCTGAGGGTGTTCCATTTGAGATTGCAAAGGAGGCTCTCCGTCTTGCTGCTCAGAAGCTCCCAGTTACAACCAAGCTGGTTGTAAGACGTGACTATGACTTTAAAAACGAATAATTTGATTTAAAACCGACGTTATGAAGAATGCTGAAATCAGAGAGTTATCAACTCAGGAGCTGACTGAGCGTATTGACGCCGAGTCAGCAAATTACCAGATTATGGTTTTGAATCATTCTATCTCACCTCTTGAGAATCCTTCACAGATCATGAAGCTCCGCAGACAGATCGCAAGGATGAAGACAGAGCTGAGGAAGAGAGAACTTTAATTAATAAGAATCGGTTCTATGAATGATAGAAATTTGCGCAAGGAGCGCCAGGGTGTCGTAATCAGCGACAAGATGGACAAGACAATCGTAGTTCTGTCTGTTTTCAAGGAGAAGCACCCTATTTATGGTAAGTTCGTCAGAAAGACGAAGAAGTACCATGCTCATGACGAGAAGAACGAGTGCGGTGTAGGCGATACAGTACGCATCATGGAGACCCGTCCTCTGAGCAAGACAAAGAGATGGAGATTAACCCAAATCGTTGAAAAGGCTAAGTAATTATGATACAGCAAGAATCCAGACTCACAGTATGTGATAACAGTGGTGCTAAGGAGTGCCTCTGCATCCGCGTTCTGGGCGGAACTAAGAAGCGTTACGCCACAGTTGGTGATACAATTGTTGTTACTGTAAAGAGCGTAATTCCTTCCAGCGATATGAAGAAGGGTGCTGTTTCAAAGGCCCTGGTAGTTCGTACCAAGAAAGAGATTCGTCGTGCAGACGGTTCATACATTCGCTTCGATGACAATGCTTGTGTTCTGCTTGCAAACACCGGTGAAATCAGAGGAAGCCGTATCTTCGGTCCGGTTGCCCGTGAACTGCGTGCAGTAAACATGAAGGTTGTTTCACTGGCTCCTGAAGTACTTTAATTCCAAACAGCTACAGTAATGAGTAAATTACATATTAAGAAGAACGACACTGTCTACGTCAATGCTGGCGAAGACAAGGGCAAGACCGGTAAGGTTCTTGAGGTGCTCGTTAAGGAAAACAGAGCCATTGTTGAGGGCGTTAATTTTGTATCTAAGAATACAAAGCCAAGTGCCAAGAATCCTCAGGGTGGTATCATCAAGCAGGAGGCACCTATTCATATTTCAAACTTGAACGTCGTTGATCCTAAGACTGGTGCTCCAACCCGCATCGGCCGTAAGAAGAACGAAGAGGGCAAGTCAGTACGTTATTCTAAAAAATCAGGAGAGGAGATCAAGTAATGGCTAATACTGCAAGTCTTAAGAAAGAGTATGCTGAGCGTATTGCTCCAGCACTCATGGACAAGTTCCATTATTCTTCTTCAATGCAGATTCCTGTTCTGAAGAAGATCGTAATCAACCAGGGCCTTGGCAAACTTGCCATTGCTGACAAGAAGGTTATTGATACAGCTATCAACGAGCTTACTACCATCACAGGTCAGAAGGCTGTTGCTACTGTTTCAAAGAAGGATATCGCAAACTTCAAGCTTCGTAAGAAGATGCCTATCGGTGTTATGGTTACTCTTCGTAGAGAGCGTATGTATGAGTTCCTTGAGAGACTCGTACGCGTAGCTCTGCCACGTATCCGTGACTTTAAGGGTATTGAAAGCAGATTCGATGGTATGGGTAACTACTCACTGGGTATCCAGGAGCAGATTATCTTCCCAGAGATCAACATTGATAGCATATCTCAGATCCTTGGTATGAACATTACTTTCGTAACAACTGCCAAGACTGATGAGGAGGGTTATGCTCTTCTCAAGGAGTTCGGTCTGCCTTTTAAATCAGAAAACAAAGATTAAGATATGGCAAAGGAATCAATGAAGGCCCGTGAGGTAAAGAGGGCCAAGATGGCTGCCAAGTATGCTAACAAGCGTGCTGCTCTTAAGGAAATCGTTCGCAAGGGTGAGCCTGCAGAGGCTTTTGAGGCTGCTCAGAAGCTCCAGGATCTTCCTCTGAACTCAAAACCATCACGTCAGCATAACCGTTGCAAGCTGACTGGTCGTCCAAAGGGTTACATGCGTATGTTCGGACTCTCAAGAATCCAGTTCCGTGAGATGGCATCTCAGGGTCTGATTCCAGGTGTTCGCAAGGCTAGCTGGTAAGATAGAAAAGAGAGAATGTTAAATATTGTCAGGATTGTCCTGATCAATTTAAGTCTAAATTTATGACAGATCCAATCGCAGATTATTTGACGAGGTTGCGCAATGCCATTCAGGCAAAGCATAAGGTTGTAGAAATACCAGCCTCGAATCTCAAGAAAGAGATCACAAAGATCCTTTTTGAGAAAGGTTACATCCTTAACTACAAGTTTGAGGAGGATGGACCACAGGGTTCAATCAAGGTTGCCCTGAAGTACGATCCAGTTAACAAGTGCAATGCAATTAAGAAGCTTGAGAGAGTATCTTCTCCAGGTCTTCGTCAGTACACTGGTTATCGTGAAATGCCGAGAGTTATTAACGGTCTGGGTATTGCTATTATATCCACATCTAAGGGAGTAATGACAGACAAGGAGGCTTCACAGCTCAAGATTGGCGGTGAGGTACTTTGTTATGTATATTAATCAGAAGGAGATTTACTATGTCTAGAATTGGAAAATTACCTATTCAGGTTCCTGCTGGGGTTACAGTAACCTTTCAGGATGGCGTGGTTGCCGTAAAGGGTCCTAAGGGATCTCTTTCACAGAGCATCGATCCTTCTATCAACGTCTCAATTGAGAACGGTGTAATCACTCTTGAGGAGAATTCAGAACTGCTTCAGGATAATCCTAAGCAGCGTCATGCATATCATGGTCTGTATCGTTCACTGGTTAACAATATGGTAATCGGTGTATCTACAGGTTATAAGGCTGAGCTTGAGGTTGTCGGTGTAGGTTACCGTGTATCAAATCAGGGTAATGTAGTTACATTCGAACTTCTCCACTCACACTCAATTGTATTTGTCCTTCCTCCAGAAATCAAGGTAGAGACAAAGTCTGAGAGAAACAAGAACCCACTCATTATGCTCGAGTCATGTGACAAGCAGCTTCTGGGTCAGGTTTGTGCCAAGATCCGTTCTTTCCGTAAGCCTGAGCCATATAAGGGCAAGGGTATCAAGTTTGTGGGCGAGGTTCTCCGCAGAAAGTCGGGTAAGTCGGCCGCTGCCAAGTAAAACATTAAAAATGTAACATTATGTCAGCAAAAACAGAAAGACGAAATAAGATCAAATATCGCGTACGCAACAAGATCTCTGGCACATCTGAGACTCCACGTATGAGCGTATTCAGAAGCAACAAGCAGATCTACGTTCAGGTAATTGATGACCTGAGTGGCAAGACTCTTGCTTCTGCATCATCACTTGGCTTGGAGAAGATGCCTAAGAAGGAGCAGGCTGCAAAGGTAGGTCAGCTTATCGCACAGAAGGCTCAGGAGGCAGGTATTACCGCTGTAGTTTTTGACCGCAATGGTTTCCTGTATCATGGAAGAATTAAGGAGTTAGCTGATGCTGCCCGTAACGGTGGTCTCAAATTTTAATCTACGTGTACTATGAATAGAGTAAAAGTTACAAACGATGTAGAGCTGAAAGATAGGCTCGTTGCAATTAACCGCGTAACCAAGGTTACAAAGGGTGGTCGTACATTCAGCTTTGCAGCTATCGTAGTAGTTGGTGACGGTAACGGTATCATCGGCATCGGTCTTGGTAAGGCCAGCGAAGTTACTGCAGCTATTGCCAAGGGCGTAGAGGCTGCTAAGAAGGACCTGATTCGCATTCCTGTACTGAAGGGCACAATTCCTCATGAGCAGGCTGCCAGCTTTGGTGGTTCTGAGGTATTCATGAAGCCAGCTGCTCCTGGTACCGGTCTTGTAGCCGGTGGTGCTATGCGTGCAGTTCTTGAGAGTGTAGGTATCACAGATGTTCTTGCAAAGTCAAAGGGTTCTTCTAACCCTCACAATCTTGTTAAGGCCACTCTTAAGGCCCTTTCAGAGATTCGTGATGCACGTACAGTTGCACAGAACCGTGGTATCAGTCTGAGTAAGGTATTTAATGGATAAGGAGAAAATCAATATGGCAACTATTAAGATCAAACAGACAAAGAGCCGTATCGGTGCTCCTGCTGATCAGAGAAGAACCCTTGATGCTCTTGGCCTGCGTAAGCTTAACGCTGTAGTTGAGCTTCCAGACAACGATTCTGTTAGGGGTATGATCTACAAAATCAGACATCTGATTACAGTAATCGACTAATCTTTAAAACAGTAGAATTATGAAATTAAATACTTTAAAGCCTGCTGAGGGCTCAACCAAGACTAGAAAGAGAATCGGTCGTGGTCCAGGTTCAGGTCTGGGCGGCACTTCTACAAGAGGTAGCAAGGGTGCTAAGTCACGTTCTGGTTATTCACGTAAGATTGGTTTTGAGGGAGGTCAGATGCCTCTTCAGCGTCTTGTTCCTAAGTTCGGTTTCAAGAACATCAACCGTGTTGAGTATAAGGCTGTGAATCTGGATAAGATTCAGGAGCTTGCAGAAAAGAACAATCTTGAGAAGATTACAAAGGCAGATCTTATTGCTGCTGGTTTCATCTCAAGCAAGCACCTTGTTAAGATTCTTGGTTGCGGTCAGCTCACCAAGAAGGTTGACGTTGAAGCTGATGCATTCTCAAAGACTGCAGCAGCTGCCATTGAGGCCGTTGGCGGAACTGCAATAAAACTGTGATCCCATGAATGAGAATCTTCTGAAATATATCATCATCCTGGCTGTTGCTGCTCTTGTTGTTTACGTAGTCGTAAAGAACTGGGAGACTCTTAAGAACATTTCCAGGATTGAGGATTTGAGGAAAAGAATTCTCACGACGGTTCTGTTCATTGCAGTTTATCGTCTGGGAAGTCACATCCTCCTTCCAGGAGTAGACGCCGGTATGCTTACAAGCCTGAAGAATCAGACCAGTTCCGGTCTTCTTTCACTGCTTGATATGTTCTCCGGTGGTGCCTTCTCGAACGCATCCATCTTTGCTCTCGGTATTATGCCTTACATTTCTGCATCTATCGTACTTCAGCTGCTTACAATTGCAGTTCCAAGTTTCCAGAAGATGCAGAAGGAGGGTGAGAGCGGAAGGATGAAGATCAACCAGTATACCCGTTATCTTACACTGATAATCCTTGTTCTTCAGGGTCCATCATATATGATCAACCTGAAGAATCAGTTAGGCGCAGGTGTTAATCCTCCTGTTGACTGGACTATGTTCATTATCACTTCTACACTCATTCTTGCTGCAGGTAGTTCATTTATCCTCTGGTTGGGTGAGCGTATTACAGATAAGGGTATAGGCAATGGTGTTTCATTCATCATTATGATTGGTATTATTGCTCGATTCCCTGCTGCATTCATGCAGGAGCTTACTTCACGTATGTCTTCTATCGGTGCTGCAGGTGGTGGTCTTGTAATGTTCCTTGTTGAGGTTGTACTTCTTGTACTTGTTACAGCCGGTACAATTCTTCTTGTTCAGGGTGTTCGCAAGATTCCAGTTCAGTATGCCAAGCGTATTGAGGGTGGAAGACAGTTTGGCGGTGCTCGTCAGTATATTCCTCTCAAGGTTAATGCTGCCAATGTAATGCCAATCATCTTTGCCCAGGCAATTCTGTTCATCCCTATGGCAATCTATGGTTACAACACAGACTCTGCTGTTGCAATCAAGCTGATGAACACTGACGGCCTGCTTTACAATGTTATCTATGCAGTACTTATCATTGTGTTTACACTCTTCTATACTGCTATTACAGTAAATCCACAGCAGATGGCTGAGGATCTGAAACGTAACAACGGATTTATTCCTGGTGTTAAGCCAGGTAAGCCAACCGCTGACTATATTGACACTGTTATGTCAAGAATTACCTGGCCAGGTGCCTTGTTCCTGACAGTTGTTGCCGTTCTTCCTGCCTTTGCAAGAATGTTCGGTGTCAACCAGCAGTTTGCTCAGTTCTTTGGTGGTACTTCACTTATCATTCTTGTTGGTGTAGTACTTGATACGTTGCAGCAGATAGAGAGTCACCTTCTGATGCGTCACTATGATGGTCTTCTTAAGACCGGTCGCATCAAGGGTCGTTCCGGTATGACAGCATATTGATAGATTTATGATATTTCTTAAGACTGAAGAAGAAATAGAGCTGATGTATGAAGCAAATCAGCTTGTGGGTAAAACTCTGGCCGAGGTAGCCAAGGTTATCAAACCTGGTGTTACCACAAACCAGTTAACCCGCATTGCAGAGGAGTTCATACGTGATAATGGAGCTGAACCAACCTTTAAGGGTTATCCTAATCAGGATGGTGATCCGTTTCCTGCAGCTCTCTGTACGTCAGTCAATGAAATGGTTGTCCATGGTTTCCCGAACGATATTCCATTGAAGGATGGTGATATCGTATCGGTTGACTGTGGTACTCTTCTCAATGGTTTCAATGGTGATTCCGCTTATACTTTCTGTGTAGGTGAAGTTGCTCCTGAGACCAGAGAACTTCTCAAGGTTACAAGAGATTCACTTTATCTTGGAATTGAGAAGGCAGTAGCAGGTAACCGACTTGGCGATGTTGGTTTTGCAATTCAGAACCATTGCGAGTCTCATGGTTATGGTGTGGTTAGAGAATTCGTTGGTCATGGCATCGGCCGTGACATGCATGAAGATCCTGCCGTTCCTAATTATGGACGCAGAGGTAATGGTACACTTCTTAAAAAGGGAATGTGTATTGCAATTGAACCGATGATCACCATGGGATCAAGACATCTGGTCATGGAAAATGACGGATGGGGTGTTCGCACCATTGACAGGAAACCTGCAGCTCATTTTGAACATACCATTGCAGTCTATGCAGGAAAGGCCAGAATCCTTTCTTCATTTGACTACATACATGAAGTTTTAGGAGATAGAGAATTCTGATATGGCAAAACAATCCGCAATAGAACAGGACGGAACAATTGTAGAAGCGTTGTCAAACGCAATGTTCCGCATCAGACTTGAAAACGGACATGAGATTACCGGGCATATCTCAGGAAAGATGAGAATGCATTACATCAAGATTCTTCCTGGAGACAAGGTTAGAGTGGAAATGTCCCCATATGATCTGTCAAAGGGTAGAATAGTGTTCAGGTACAAATAAAAACAAGGATAATATGAAGGTAAGAGTTTCAATCAAGAAACGTAATGCAGACTGCAAGATCGTTCGTAGAAAGGGCCGTCTGTATGTGATTAACAAAAAGAATCCCAAGATGAAAATGCGTCAGGGATAATCAGAGTAAATTATAAGAGTTAATATATGGCAATAAGAATCGCTGGAGTCGATATCCCCCAGAACAAGAGGGGCGAAATCGCTTTAACCTACATTTTTGGTATTGGTCGCAGCAGCGCTATCAAGATTCTTGAGAAGGCTGGTGTTGATAAAGACATCAAGGCTCAGGATTGGACTGACGATATGGCAGCCCGCATCCGTGAGGTAATTGGTGCAGAGTATAAGGTAGAGGGTGACCTCCGCAGTGAAGTTCAGCTGAACATCAAGAGACTGATGGATATCGGCTGCTATCGTGGTATTCGTCATCGTAATGGACTTCCTGTCCGTGGCCAGAGCACAAAGAACAATGCTCGTACACGTAAGGGTCGCAAGAAGACTGTTGCTAATAAGAAAAAAGCTACTAAATAATTGAATCATGGCTAAGAAAACAGTTGCAGCTAAGAAGAGAAACGTTAAGGTCAGTGCAATGGGAGAGTTGCACGTACACTCTTCATTTAACAACATCATTGTTACTCTTGCTAATTCTGATGGTCAGGTTATTTCCTGGTCTTCAGCAGGTAAGATGGGATTCCGTGGTTCTAAGAAGAACACTCCTTACGCAGCCCAGATGGCTTCTGAGGATTGCTCAAAGGTTGCTTTTGACCTCGGTCTGAGAAAGGTAAAGGCATACGTTAAGGGTCCAGGTAACGGACGTGAGTCTGCTATCCGCGCCTGCCACGCTGCTGGTATTGAGGTAACTGAAATCATTGATGTGACTCCACTGCCACATAATGGCTGTCGTCCACCAAAAAGAAGAAAAGTTTAATTTTTAATCTTAAGAATATATATGGCTAGATATACTGGACCTAAAACTAGGATAGCCCGTAAGTTTGGTGAGCCTATCTTCGGAGCAGACAAGAACTTTGAGAAGAGGAAATATGCTCCTGGTCAGCACGGTCAGAACCGTCGCCGTAAGACTTCTGAGTATGGCGTGATGCTTGCTGAGAAGCAGAAGGCAAAGTACACTTATGGTGTTCTTGAGAGACAGTTTAGAAATATGTTTGAGAAGGCTTCTCGTTCTGAGGGTATCACCGGTGTTAACCTCCTTCAGGCACTTGAGTCTCGTCTTGACAATGTAGTATTCCGCATGGGTCTTGCTGCAAGTCGTGCTGCTGCACGTCAGCTTGTTAACCACTGCCACATTGTTGTTGACGGTAAGGTTCTCAATATTCCTTCTTATCAGGTACTTCCAGGTCAGATCGTTGGCGTTCGTGAGAGATCTAAGTCTCTTGAGGTAATTGCTGCATCGCTTGCTGGTTTCAATCACAGCAAGTATCCTTGGATTGAGTGGGATGAGCAGTCAAAGTCTGCTAAGTACCTGCACAAGCCAGAGAGAGAGGATATTCCTGAGAATATCAAGGAGCAGCTGATTGTTGAATTGTATTCTAAATAATTGATCTGAATGGCAATATTAGCATTTCAAAAACCTGACAAGGTTGTAATGGTTGAGTCCGATGCCAAATTTGGCAAGTTTGAGTTCCGTCCTTTGGAACCAGGCTTCGGCGTAACCATTGGAAACGCTCTTCGCCGTATACTGCTGTCTTCTCTGGAAGGCTTTGCGATCAATACCATCAAGATTGAGGGTGTTGAGCATGAATTTGCTACTGTTCCAGGTGTTAAGGAGGATGTAACAAACATTATCCTTAACCTGAAACAGGTTCGCTTCAAGCAGATTGTTGAAGAGTACGAAAATGAGAAAGTCAGCATCAAGGTTGAGAACACAAAGGAGTTCAAGGCCGGAGATCTTGGCAAGTATTTGACCGGATTTGAAGTGTTAAATCCTGAACTGGTCATTTGCCATCTTGATTCAAAGGCTACTATGCAGATTGAAATCTCTATCAACAAGGGTCGTGGTTACGTTCCTTCTGTAGAGAATAAGGAGTTCTGCACAGATATGTATACAATTCCTATCGATTCCATCTATACTCCAATACGTAACGTAAAGTATTCTGTTGAGCCTTACCGTGTTGAGCAGAAGACTGACTATGACAAGCTTGTTCTTGAGATTACAACTGATGGATCAATTCATCCTAAGGATGCATTGAAGGAGTCTGCAAAGATTCTGATTTATCACTTCATGTTGTTCTCAGATGACAAGATTGCCATTGAAAACGTTGATATTGATGGTAATGATGAATTCGATGAAGAGGTACTGCACATGCGTCAGTTGCTGAAGACAAAACTTTCAGACATGAACCTTTCTGTTCGTGCACTGAACTGTCTGAAGGCTGCTGATGTTGACACTCTGGGTGATCTTGTTCAGTTCAATAAGACTGATCTGCTTAAGTTCCGTAACTTTGGTAAGAAGTCTTTGACCGAGCTTGATGACCTGCTTGATAGCCTGAATCTGTCATTCGGAACAGATATTTCCAAGTATAAATTAGACAAAGACTAATAACTGATGAGACATAATAAGAAATTTAATCACCTGAGCCGTAAGGCAAGTCATCGTAGCGCGATGCTTGCCAATATGACAATTTCTCTTATCATGCATAAGAGAATCACAACTACACTGGCTAAGGCAAAGGCACTTCGCGTTTATGCTGAGCCTATCATCAACAGAGCAAAGACTGATGATACAAACTCACGTCGCGTTGTATTCAGCTACCTTCAGAACAAGGAGGCTGTAACAGAACTTTTCAAGGAGATTTCACAGAAGATTGCAGATCGTCCAGGTGGCTACCTTCGTATTGTGAAGCTTGGTATCCGCAAGAGCGATGCTTCAGAGATGGCATTCATTGAGTTCGTAGACTATGATGAGAACATGGCTAAGACTCAGAAGAAGGCTGCTAAGACACGTCGTTCACGTAAGTCTTCTGAGAAGGTTGCAGAGGAGGCTCCAGTTGCTGAGGCTCCAGCAGAAGAGGCAAAGGCAGAGTAAATACTCCTTTAATTCCATATATGGTGGAGAAAGTCAGATTTGGCTTTCTCCTTTTTTAATATCTATTTCATGTCCTTGACGAACCTTCTTTGGAGATATGATTCTGAGCTTGAAAAATGTGCTATTTGTAAATAGCTGATTATTACCGATTAATGAAATGTTGCAAAAAATATTTCAAAAAAAGTTCCTGAATTGTTTGGTGGGTAATGAAAAGGGCATTACCTTTGCACTCGCTTTCCGAAAGGAACACAGAACAAGACGTTCATTGAAAGATTTCCATACAAACAACAAGTAGTACGACGGGC
>JAKSJT010000065.1 GCA_024402125.1 Bacteroidales bacterium | reverse complement strand
CTTTCCCATAGACAGGCACTGGGTCTCTCCGTTATCTGAGCTGATTGCGAGCTGACCTAGAAGCTGCTTTCTGGCAGCATTGAGCTTTGCCTGGCTCATCGGCTTCTCCCTTAGTCCGGATAGAACTTTGTCGATTGTACTAAAACACTTGTCGAGGTTCTCCTTGTCACAACCGATACAGATAGCGAGGATTCCGGTGTCGGAGTACTGGGTGTAGGAACACTCCACTCCGTATACCCAACCCTTTTTCTCTCTGAGCTCATTGTTGAGTATCGAATTGGAAGCCGGGCCTCCAAGGATGTTTGCCATAAGAATAGTTGCGAGCCTTTTATCCTGCTCGTAGAGATGAGGTGCAATACCACCGATTACGGCATTGACTTCGTGGTTGTGCTTCTCCTTTATTATATTAAATGGTATAGCCTTTGGCTTTTCGCAGGTTGGTCTAGTGTACTCATCTCCTTCAAATCCCTTGAAGTATTTGTCAATGACCTTGAGGGCATATTTCTGCATCTCATCCTCATCAATTTCAGCCACAATTGAAAGGGCCATCCTCGATGGGGTGAACCTTGTTTTTACAAATCTTCTTAACTCTTCTGAAGTTATAGCCTTGACACTCTTCTCCGTTCCTAGAATTGGTGCTCCTAAAGGATGTCCTGAGAAGATTTTCTCCTCGAACTTGTCAAACACGTCATCCGCAGGGGAGTCCTTGTACTGGTTGATTTCGTCAATGACAACTCCTCTCTCAATCTCTATCTCTTCCTCAGGGAAAGTTGGACAAGTTGCAAGTTCCAGAAGAAGTCCGACTGCCTTGGAGAGGTCTTCCTTTAGAACAGTCGCATGGAGAACGATCTCTTCTTTTGTGGTGTAAGCGTTGAGCTCACCGCCAAGCTTGTCAAGATATCCGTTGATTACACGGGCACTCTTGTTTGCTGTTCCTTTGAATAGAGTATGTTCAGTGAAATGGGCGATTCCGCTGTGAAAGCCTTCCTCGTCTCTAGTTCCACACTTGATGCTAAGAGAGCAGTATCCTACTGATGATATACTTTTTCTGACTGCATACTGCAGTCCACAATCTGCTTTTCCGATCCTCATGACAATTACTTAGATCTTCCAGTTGCAATCTTTTTGATGTCTTCGAGCAAGAATCCAGGACCTGCCTTAGCTGTAATCTTATGCTTTCTGAAATAAAGAAGGTCATGGTTGTTCGCATCAATAAGAAGCTTGTAGCAAACTGAACCGACAGATGCTTCAGATGGCATGATTGAATAGGCGATTACAACACCTGGCTCTCCGTCTGCGAATCTCTCATCTACAGAGTCCTCATCCTCCACGAACATACCCTTTCTGAAAGTGTCCTTGATTGCACTTTCGGAAACTTCAGCGCTGAGGTCATCTTCAGAGAAGTAGATCTCCTTGTTCTTCGCCTTAGGGAGGTTGACATTGTAGTAAGAAGGACCAGAGTAACCCTTTAGGTCAGTTGACATGGCGTTACGTGTGAACTCCTGAATGATATCAAGCATGGCAGGGAGATAGATGGACTCTCTTCCTGAAGGCCACTTTGAAGAAGCGTAAGGCAGAGTAATAACCTCTTCCATCTCGGAGATACCGTCCTTAGCAGCGCTGCCACCCTTTACAAGTGTGATAAAGTCAAGACCTGCTTCAACCTCCTTCTTGTTCTGTCCCTTGACAATCATAAGGAAGTAGTAGTTGTCACTTGTCTTGAGTGACTCGAACTCCTCCTGAGAACAGAACTCAAATGGAGAAAGAGTCCATGTTGAGGTTGCGTTCTGCTTAAGTGCATCATCTGTAAACTCATTTCCTCTGAGGACAATCTTTGTTGTCTTTCTCTCGAAATCACTGAGTTTTTCCTTCTTTGTTGTAATCTTAATCTGTGCATTGCTCTCTGTTGGGATGAACAATCCGACAAAAAGGATAGCAAGTAGAACTGTAAATATCTTTTTCATATTCTTAATCAACTAGTGTAAAAGCAAAGATAAAAAATATTGTGTACATTTGTGAGATATGTCAGAGTATATAGTTTCAGCAAGAAAGTACCGCCCGGTCTCATTCGGGTCACTTATCGGGCAAGATACCATTGCCCAGACCCTCAAGAACTCAATTCTTAGAGGACAGTTGGCACATGCTTATCTTTTCTGCGGCCCTCGTGGCGTAGGTAAGACAAGTACTGCTCGTATCTTCGCTAAGTCCATAAACTGTGCCAATCCTTCGGCAGATATGGAACCATGTGGAGAATGCGAGTCATGTAAGTCATTCAGCGAAGGCAGATCATACTGTATCCATGAACTTGATGCGGCTTCCAACAATGGAGTTGAGGACATCAAGACACTTATGGATCAGGTGCAGATTCCACCTCAGGTCGGAAAGTACAGCGTGTACATCATCGATGAGGTGCACATGCTCTCAGCTGCTGCCTTCAACGCATTCCTTAAGACTCTTGAGGAACCCCCTGCACATGCTATATTCATTCTTGCGACAACTGAAAAACATAAGATTCTCCCAACAATCCTTTCACGCTGCCAGACATACGACTTTAACCGTATCTCAGTTCCTGACATCGTCAGAAACCTTCGTGACATCGCCGTTAAGGAGAATATCACAATTGATGACGAATCGCTTCATGTCATTGCCCAGAAGGCAGACGGAGCGATGCGTGACGCTCTGACTATCTTTGACCAGACTGTTGCATTCTGCGGAACAGATGTCAAGTATGCTGATGTTCTTAAGAACCTCAATGTCCTTGACTATGAGTACTGCTTCAACTTGACAGATGCATTCCTCTCAGGAGACTATGCAAGTGCTCTAGTGAAGTTTGATGAGGTTCTTGCCAAGGGCTTTAACGCACTGTACTTTGTGTCTTCACTGAGTTCTCATTTCAGAGATCTCATTATAAGTAAGAGCGGAGGCATTGATTCACTTCTAGAGCTGCCTGATTCCCTTAAGGCACGCTATAAGGAGCAGGCATCTAGATGCTCAATGCAGTTCCTCTATGATGCACTCTCCATCACAACAGCCTGTGAGTCCGGATATAAAGCTAGTGTAAACCCTAGACTTCATATTGAGTTCTCCCTTATGAAGCTGAGTTTCCTCAATGGATCTGCCGGAGTTTCAGTTCAGCCAGTAGCTGCTCGTCCTGCCGCAGCGGCACCGGCATCACCAGCACCAGTAGCACCGGCCCCTGCTGTTGCTCCAGCTCCTGTTGCGCCAGCAGCAAAGCCATCACCTGTTGTTGAAGTTAAACCGTCAGTTCCAACTCCAGCACCGGCACCAGCTCCGCAGGCAGAACCTGCGCCAGCACCATCACCTGTCACTCCACCAGCAGCGCCTGTAGAGTCAGCACCGGCAGAGCCAGCAGTGAGAAGAAGACGTCCAACCTCAACAGCTTCATTGTCTTTGACATCTATGAAGGAACAGAAGGTTGCAGCTCAGGGTGGTCCGATGGCAGAGTCTTTGGACGGAGGTGCTCTTCCATCTGATGAAGCAATTATGGAAGTATGGAAGTCTCTTCCTGCTCAGTTCTCAGCTCAGCCTAGACTTGCTAACACATTGTCTTCATCAAAGACAGCGATCAGGGAAGAAGAAGGAGTAAAGATTCTCTCATTCATGGTAATGAATGTCGCTCAGCAGCAGTGGGTGAAGGAAAGGCTTCTTCATACACTTGAGGGCAGAATCCAGACATCTCTTAAGAGTGCCAAGTTTAGACTTGAGGTTGATGTTGTTCCTGACACTGAGATGAAGAAGGCTATCTATATGCCGGAGGAGAAGGCTAAGGACCTTATTTCTAAGAATGACGAGGTCAGAAAGCTTGTTGAAGATTTTAATCTCGATACAAAGTAGATTATGAAATTACGTGCAGAAAAACTTGTTAAGAAGTATGGCGTCAGAACTGTCGTCAAGGGTGTCTCTATGGAAGTGGAGCAGGGCGAGATCGTCGGTTTCCTTGGACCTAATGGAGCAGGAAAGACAACAAGCTTCTACATGATAACAGGTCAGGTTGTTCCAAACGGTGGATCAATCTATCTGGATGATGAGGATATCACCAAGCTTCCTATGTACAAAAGAGCTCAGAAGGGTATCGGTTATCTTCCTCAGGAAGCATCAGTTTTCAGAAAGATGTCAGTTGAGGATAACATCATGTCCGTTATGGAGCTCTCTGATATGACTAAGGAGCAGAGACAGGAAAGACTCGAGTCCCTGATTGATGAGTTCAACCTCTCGAAGGTTCGTAAGAGTCTCGGAATCCAGCTCTCAGGAGGTGAAAGAAGAAGATGCGAAATCGCTAGAGCTCTTGCTATTGACCCTAAGTTCATTCTTTTGGACGAACCATTTGCCGGAGTTGACCCTATCGCTGTTGAGGATATCCAGTTCATTATCGCAAAGCTTAAGTACAAGAACATCGGTGTCATTATTACAGACCACAATGTAGGTGAGACTCTTGCTATTATTGATAGAGCATACCTCCTATACGAAGGAACTATCCTTCAGACAGGAACTCCTGAGGCTCTTGCAGCTGACGAGGATGTCAGGACCAAGTATCTTGGATCCGGATTCATGCTTAAGAGATCCGCTTCTGTTGAAAGGGCAAAGGCAGAACATGCCGCTTTTGAGGCAGCAAGACTTGCTAAGCAGCAGGCTGCAGAGGCTGTGTCTGAGCCAGAAGTAGAAGAGAAAGAAGTAGAGCAGGCGAATGTTGAGACTCCTTCAGAAGAAGTTCCCACCGAAGAGTAGACAGACGCAAATTATATAATACAAAAGAAGTCTCGCTGTAAGTCAGCGGGACTTCTTCGTATAGGATCAGGTGTTCTGTTTAAAGAACGTAATCTTTGACATTCTGAACAGAGATCACATCATCACCAAGGATAAGGAGTCTCTCAACTACATTTCTGAGTTCACGGATGTTTCCTGTCCAGGACTTCTCCTGAAGAGCCTTGATTGCTGCATCAGCGAACTTTCTAACTGGTTTTCCAGTTTCTCCGCAGATCTGCTCACTGAAATA
The DNA here is from genome assembly GCA_024402125.1 of Bacteroidales bacterium. Taxonomy (GTDB): domain Bacteria; phylum Bacteroidota; class Bacteroidia; order Bacteroidales; family UBA932; genus Cryptobacteroides. The sequence continues at coordinate 6,455 of JAKSJT010000065.1, read as the reverse complement.
GCTGATAAGAAGAGGAATGTCATCCTTTCTTTCGTCAAGGGAAGGGACTTTGATAACGATGACGCTAAGTCTATGATAAAGGTCCTCTCTGAAGTTACCTAGTTCGATCTCTTTCTTAAGGTCCTTGTTTGTAGCCGCGATTACTCTTACGTCAACCTCGATGTCCTTGTCGCTACCTACTCTGGAGAGTTTCTTCTCCTGGAGTACGCGAAGAACCTTCGCCTGAGCTGGGAGGCTCATGTCTCCGATCTCATCAAGGAAAAGAGTACCACCGTCAGCTTGTTCGAACTTGCCCTTATGCTGCTTGATAGCAGATGTGAATGCGCCCTTTTCGTGACCGAAAAGTTCACTTTCTATAAGCTCTGAAGGGATAGCTGCGCAGTTGACCTCCACATAAGGCATGCTGCTTCTTGCACTCTGCTGATGAAGACTTCTGGCAACAAGCTCCTTACCACTACCGTTGCTACCTGTAATCAGTACTCTCGCATCAGTAGGAGCTACTCTTTCAATCATCTCCTTGATGTGGACAATAGGAGCGGATTCACCGATCATCTGCTGACCGTAGACCTTCTTCTTAAGAGCTTTGGTCTCCTTCACAAGAGAAACCTTGTCGGTAGCATTCTTAAGGGTGATAAGGATGCGGTTAAGGTCAAGAGGCTTCTGGATAAAGTCGAAGGCTCCCTTTTTGATACACTCAACAGCTGTGTCGATATCTGCATGACCTGAGATCATGATAACAGCAGACTCGATTCCTTCCTGATTGAACTTCTCAAGGACCTCGATACCATCCATATTAGGCATCTTGATGTCACAGAATATTGCATTATATTTTTCTTTGCTAGCCATTTCGAGAGCGATGTTACCATCCTCGGCAACATCGACATCATATCCTTCGTCTGTGAGGATATCCTTCATCGAATTGCGGATAGCTCTTTCGTCGTCTACAACAAGTATTTTCATGATGATATGATTTTAATCTGAATAGAGATGTATACAAATATCGGACAAAAATATCTCTTTGCATAAAAAAAGACAGTCATTGACCGTAAGAATATTGGATTTTTTCTTCAATCATGGCACTTTAGGTCATATTAATTGACACATATTAAGTATATTTGCCAAGATTCGGGAATTATTCCGTTTTTGTAAACATTAATTGAACCTATGTATAGGATTCCAGATATAGTAATCGCCGTAGACGGCTATTCATCAACAGGAAAGAGCTCTTTTGCTAAACTTGTAGCAAAGGAATTCTCTCTATTGTACCTTGATTCAGGTGCTCTTTATAGAGGAGTTACTCTTTATGCTCAGGAAAACGGTATCATTGATGGTGATAACAACATCGATGAACCAGCATTGAAGAAGGCTCTTGAGTCACTTGATCTTCATTTCCTTTCAACTCAGCAGGGCAGCGTGATGTGCATTGGAGACAGAGTTGTTGAGAAGGAAATCAGAACAATGGCAGTCTCATCATCAGTCAGTCCAATAGCAGCAGTCCCAGCTGTCAGAAACTTTGTTGATGAGAAACTCCGTGAGGCAGGAGCAAAGAAGCGTGTCATAATGGACGGTCGTGACATCGGAACAGCAGTGTTCCCTGATGCGGAACTTAAGATATTCATGACTGCAAGTGACGAGGTAAGAGCGCAGAGACGTTATGACGAACTTGTCGCTAAGGGTGACAATCCAGATATTAACGAAGTTCTTAAGAACCTTAAGGAAAGAGACTATATTGATTCACATAGGGAGATGTCTCCTCTGACACAGGCAAAGGATGCCTTTGTTCTGGATAACACCAACATGACACTTAAAGAGGAAGTGACATGGATGGAAGGTCTTATCAGAGGAAAATTCGGTATTTTGGAGTAGAAGTGCTTTATGGCAATCAGTGTAGAAATTGACCGCCAGTCAGGTTTTTGCGGAGGAGTTATCCGTGCAATCAGCAAGGCGGAAGAGTATCTTGATAAGAATCCGGGCAAGAGTCTATATTCACTTGGTGCTATCGTTCATAATGAAGCTGAGCTGAATCGTCTTGGCGAAAAGGGTCTGGTCGCTATTGACAGATCTGATATGGAGGATATCAATGGTGCAGAAGGGGAGACCCTTCTTATTCGTGCTCATGGTGAACCACCAGAGACATACGATACTCTCAAGACTCTTGGTTTTGATGTAATAGACTGTACATGTCCTGTGGTTCTAAAGCTGCAGCAGAATATCAGAGAAGCTTACAATAGGCTTCACTCTGACGGAAAGGACGGTCAGGTCATAATCTTTGGAAAGATCGGACATGCGGAAGTGCTTGGCCTCATCGGTCAGGTAGGGGGAGATGCCCTTGTTGTTGAAAGCAAGGAAATGTTCCTTGAGAATGTTGAGGCGGGTAACGTCAAGGTTGACGGACCTATTGAGATATTCTCCCAGACAACAAAGAGCCCATCCGAATATGCGGAGATATGTTCTCTTCTTCAGGGAATGGCCAAGGACACTTTGGAGATTCATAATACAATCTGCCAGCAGGTGGCAACAAGACATGCGGAGCTCTCCGAGTTCGCTATGACTCACGATGTGATCGTCTTTGTCTCCGGAAGGGCAAGCTCCAATGGAAAGGTCCTTTGTGATCTCTGCAAATCGGTTAACATCCGTACCTATCATATAGGTGAAGTGTCTGAACTGAAGAACGAATGGTTCAGAGATGACGACAGGGTCGGTATTTGCGGAGCTACATCGACTCCTAAATGGCTATTGGAAGAGGTAGCAAAGAAAATTTTGCAAGGAATCTGCTAAATTTCTAAATTTGCACGATTTTTTAACGGATAAGAGATTAATCACAAATTTATTATAGTATTTTATGGCAACAACAGCTGATTTCAAAAATGGTCTTTACCTTAACTTCAACGGCAAGCCATGCATGATCGTATGGTTCCAGCACGTTAAGCCAGGTAAGGGTCCTGCTTTCGTTAAGACAAAGCTTCGCAACCTTGAGAATGGCCGTATCCTTGAGAACACATTCACAGCAGGTGCTAAGATCGAGACAATTAATGTAGAGAGACGTCCATATCAGTTCCTTTATGCAGAGGGGGATGGATTCAACTTCATGCACGAGGAGACATACGAGCAGATTAAGCTCGCTAAGGAGCTCGTTGACAATGCAGACCTCATGAAGGAAGGACAGCATGTAGAGATGATGTTCGTAGCTGACGAGGAGAGATGCCTCACATGTGAGCTCCCTACATATGTTACACTTCAGGTAACTTATGCTGAGCCTGCAGTTAAGGGTAACACAGCATCTACATCTGCTCTTAAGGAGGTTACTCTTGAGACAGGTGCTAAGATTATGGTTCCTCTCTTTATCCAGCAGGACGAGGTTATCACAGTTAACACAACAGACCGTTCATACGGCCAGAGAGTTAACTAATCTAGTGATACTTTAAAGAAATAATGATGGATGGCCTTTTGGTCATCCATCTTTTTTTGTTTTTCGGTGAAAAATCTTTGCCGATGAAGGTAAAAGACTTAATTTTGCTGAAAATCAAGTAGATAATTTTACCAAAGATGAAAAAATCACTATTAACACTAGCTGCTGTAGCTGTATCAGCTATGGTGTCTATCCCTGCGAGCGCTCAGGAGTGTCCATCCGAAGAGATGGCATTCAAGGTAAAGCAGGAAGCTTTCAGCAATTCTCATATTGCAGAGTTGTCTGAGTACATGACTGACCTTTTGGGTTCACGTCTTGCTTCATCTCAGATGAAGCTCCGTGCAGAGGGTCTTACAGTTGCTAAGCTTAAGGAGTATGGTCTTTCTAATCCTAGAGCTGAGTACGCAACAACATTTGCGAAGGGTGGTTGGGATGTCGAGAAGACATATGCTGCAATGACAGCTCCTTACTACTGTGCATTCACAGTTAACCCTAAGGCTTGGACAGGTTCAACAAATGGTCTTGTCAAGGGTGAGTGCATCATCGCTGAGGCTAATACAATGGAAGAAGTTGAGGCTTTGAAGGGTAAGCTTTCAGGTAAGGTAGTCCTTATGCCTGCAACTACAACTTATACAATGTCATTCGATCCTCTTGCAACTCGTTACACTGATGAGGAGCTCGAGATGCTTAAGAAGGACAACCGTGCTCTTCCTAGAAGCGCATCATCATACAGATATGCAACTACAAACCGTGAGGTTCAGGCTGCTCTTCAGGCTCTTATCAAGGAGGAGAAGCCTCTTTGTGTAGTTACAGGTCGTGGTTCATTCAATGTTCCAGGAGCGACAGGTGCTTCTTACAAGGTAGGTGATCCAGAACCAACACCAGAACTCCTTATGCCAATCGAGGATCATGGTCGTATGTGCCGTCTTATCAAGGCTGGCCAGAAGGTTGAGATGGAACTCGAACTTAAGAACAAGTTCACAAACAACCAGAAGATCAACAACGTTGTTGCTGAAATCCCAGGAACAGACCCTAAGCTTAAGGACGAGGTGGTTCTTATCGGAGCACACCTTGATTCATGGCATGGTAGCACAGGTGGTGCTGACAATGCATCAGGTTGTATCGTAATGATGGAAGCTATGCGTATCCTCAAGGCTATCGGCGTTCAGCCAAAGCGTACAATCCGTATCGCCCTCTGGGGTGGTGAGGAGCAGGGCCTCTATGGTTCATCTGGCTACAGTACAAACAACCTTTATGACAGATCTAAGAACAAGAAGCTTCCTGGATACGACAAGTTCGCACTTTATCTTAATATGGATAACGGATCAGGAAGATTCCGTGGAATCTATCTCGAAAGAAACGACCTCGCTGTTCCTTATTTCCAGAAGTGGATGGGACCAATCGAGTCTCTCGGATTCAATGTCCTTTCTCCTAGAACAACTGGTTCAACAGACCACGTAACATTCGACAGAATCGGTCTTCCTGCTTATCAGTTCATTCAGGATGAGCTTGAGTATGATAGAACATACCACACAATCATGGATACATATGAGCGTCTTTCACTCTCTGACCTTCAGACAGATGCATGTATCACAGCATGGCTTGTTCTCTGTGCAGCTAATGACCCTGGCAGAATTCCAGTAAAGCCTGGTTACCCAGAGGTTCTTTCAGCAGCAGCTCGTAGATAATCGCAAAGAAAAGATATCAAACAGTTAGCCCGACTCAAATTTGAGCCGGGCTAATATTTTTTAAATGCTATTGGATTCGTTCAATTTTCAATTGCTGGATTTTGTAGGATTTACCGTTATAGTTTACAAAAACCGTAACCGAGTAGACTTCACCTCCTGCGTTAAGAGAACCCATCGCATATTTTGTCGTTGATTTGCTGACCTTGTGGGTTATCTCGAAGGATCTAGGTGTGTGAGATTCAAAGAAGGATTTCAGAATCTGCTTTGCCTGATTCTTGCTTGAGTTGTTCGAAGAAGACAGGATTGTGATTTCAAGGTTATCTGCAAACCATGCGGATAAGCTTTCTACATCACCTTTTGCAATGTATTTGGATATGGGCACGAACACATCATACCCATCATTCTGCTGAGCTGATGCCTTCTGCCCGAATGCAAATAATATCGTTAAACTGATTAACAGTAGTCTCGCTAACTTTTTCATACACTGTTTTTCCTTGCAAATACTGCGCCACATCGTTATCTTTGCGAATATGAAAATGACTTTGCTAACAGTAGGTAAGACAGATGTCAAATGGGTGAAGGAAGGACTTGAACTTTACTCATCACGACTCGTTCATTATATCCCGTTCTCTGTCTCTGAAATTCCAGAGCTGAAGAATGTATCGGCTCTATCAAAGGACCAGATCAAGGAAAAGGAAGGAGAACTTATCCTTAAGCAGGTGAAGCCATCGGATGAACTCATCCTTATGGATGAGCACGGAAAAGAGTTCAGGTCAATTGAATTTGCTGATTTTATCAGGGAGAAAATGACCCGATCTGGCAAAGATATTGTATTCGTTATCGGCGGAGCTTATGGCTTCTCGAAAGCGGTTTATGACAGGGCTGGCTCGAAGATGTCCTTATCCAAGATGACATTCTCGCACCAGATGGTCCGGACAATTTTTACGGAACAGCTTTACAGGGCATTTACAATAATTAAAGGGGAACCATACCATCACGAATGATCAAATTCTTCAATAGCCTTAGAAAGTCAAAGGACTTGCTTGTCGTTCTGCTTCTACTTGTAGCGGGACTGCTTCTTGTGGCTTCTATGACTATCAGAACTCTTCCTGGCAATGCTTCCAATGCAGCCAGAAAAGTATCTGAGGTTCTTGACAAACGAATGGAGATCCTTGACGGGTACATGGAAAGGGCCATGCAGGGCGACCATTCTTCATGGATGAGATTCGATGACCTTCCTCAGGACATGGTTATCTACAGGTATGTAAGTGACACCCTTCAGTCATGGAAGAACCAGTTCTCAGTTATCAATGATGATATCAGGCAGATTACCAGAGATCATTCTTATGTTGAGGAAA
>JAKSJT010000064.1 GCA_024402125.1 Bacteroidales bacterium | reverse complement strand
GTTCGCTTGGCCGCCATGTTGCAAAAGACAATATCACATACTACGCACAGGAACTCAAGGAGAATACGTACAACCTTACTCGCATGAACCTGGTTATGCGTAGCATTCTGCCAAGCAACATTGTGACTCGTTGTGCAGACTCGCTCGATGAAGACTGGCCAATACAGGAAGAAGGCAGCGAGAGAGGCAAACCGCTGTATGTTGACGCTGTAGTGTCTAACCCTCCATACTCTCAGGAATGGGATCCTGAAGGAATGGAGCTCGATTCGCGTTTCAAGAAATACGGTCTTGCGCCTAAGAAGAAGGCAGACTATGCTTTCCTGCTCCACGAGCTTCACCACCTTAAGCCAAACGGCATACTCACCATAGTTCTTCCTCATGGTGTATTGTTCCGCGGTGACAAGGAGGATGGCTCAGAGGGTCAGATACGTATGAACCTTATTGAAACGAACAACATCGACGCTATAATCGGTCTGCCTGCTGGTATTTTCTTCGGTACACCTATTGCGACTATCATCATGATTCTGAAGCAACGTCGTGACAACGATGACGTGCTTATCATCGATGCGTCGAAGGGCTTTGTCAAGGACGGCAAGCAGAATCGTCTTCGTGCCTGCGACATCAAGCGTATTGCCGACACGTATCGTGACCGTGCTGACGTGCCAGGATTCTCTCGCAAGGTGTCTCGTGATGAGATTCGTCAGAATGACTATAACCTCAATATTCCGCGATACGTCGACTCTTCTGAGGCTGCCGTCAAATATGACATCTATGCCACTATGTTCGGTGGCATACCAAATAGCGAGATTGACGATTTGAATAAATACTGGCAGCATCTCACATCACTTCGTGCTGACATCTTCGAGTCGGCCAAAGACAAACCATATTCCACCGTCAAGGTAGAAAACATCAAAGAGGCGGTAACAAACAGCCATGATGTCCAAAGCTTCAACAGCAGCTATCTGAGTGTATTCTCAGGATTTGAACCCTCTGTTCATTCGCGACTCATTGACTCTCTTGACCATGTAGATACTATCAATGAGAGCCGCGAGATAGAAGCCATTTCTGCTGACATATTCAGCCGTATGCAGAATTTCCCGATTATCAACGTCTATGATGTATATCAAGTTCTGGCAGATAAATGGGATGTTGTGGCAGCCGACTTTGAAACGTTCCAGCAGGAGTATGCTGTTGCAAGCAAGAGCAATGGTTCCGTTACTCAGATAGAGGCGGTTCGTGCGGCTTGCAGGGCTGTTGACCAGGCATACAAGATGAAGAAGGAGAAGGACGGCACAGAGGTGGAAGTTCCTGACGGCCTGAAAGGTCGCATTATGCCGTTTGAACTCATTCAGAAGGAGTATTTTGCCAAGGATCTTGCGGATATACAGAAATATGAGGCTCGTCTCGAAGCCATCTCTTCAGAGTTGGATGCTTTGCGCGAGTCGCTTTCGGAAGATGATGCAGACGAACTTCTGAACGATGACAAAACGGACTTCGACGACAGCAAGGTCTTGAAGGCTTTCGTAGATTTGTTCGACAATGTCCACACGCCAGCAATTGATGCCGTGCGTGCTTACATTGCACTCCTGGACAAGAAGGCCAAGAAGAACGAGAAGCTTGATTTCCTGAAGTCTTGCACTGCCGTGAACTGGACTTACGTAGAGAAAGCCAAAGACGGCACTGTAAGTGCCAAGGAGGCAAATGCTTTGTTGCACTCCCTGTATCGTGAATATGATTTCCCAGAGGATTCTGTTGAGCAGACAATTGTTTCCGTGGTCCGTCTGAACTTTGAGGAAAAGGACAGAAAGGAGACTCTAAAGCTGATGCGAAGCAACATAGAGTTTGAGACAATCGAAAAAATAAACAACCTCACTGATGACGAATGCCTCCACATGCTCCATGTTAAGTGGATTGATCCTATCATGATGGGCGTTTACGGTGTGTTTGACACTACAATCGCATCGCTCTGCAACGCTATCAATGCTCTTGCAGAGAAATACGCTGTAGGTCTCAAGGAGATAAACAAGAAACTAGGTGACTCGGAAGACGCTCTAAAGTCGCTCATCTCAGAATTAACTGGTGACGAGTTTTCTATCTGTGGTCTTAATGAACTGATAAAGGATTAAGAGGTATGAAAAGGTCATGGTATTTATTGTTCAGACGAACAGGAGAACAAATTATGAATGATAATTGGGAGTAGTGGTATGGCAGAACTGAATAATAATAATCTAGCATCATCTGGTACATCGGCAAATGATGTTTACACAGCAGTAAATACAATACGCACTGCCATTTTGCAGAGTCAGGCTCGTGCTGTAAAAGCAGCCAATCAAGAGCAACTGGCTCTATACTATGGTATAGGTCGTTTTATCTCAGCCAATACTCGTAATAAGAACTGGGGTAATGGTGTCATTGAAGGTATAAGCAAGCAGTTGAGTCAGGAAATGCCAGGATTGAGAGGTTTTGGTGTTCGCCAGCTAAAAAACATGCGTAACTTCTATGAACAATGGAGTATATTGGAATCAAATTCGGCAATTACAAATGCCAATTTAGAGTCAAATTCGGCAATTGCAATTGCCGAATTACAGGATGTGTCTGAAAATGATTGCAGTACAATTCGGCAATTGCAATTGGCAAGTTTAGAGAACTTCCCTCTTGATGAGTTCCTTAGCATCAGTTTTACTCATCATATACGCATACTTGAAAATGCCAAGGATACAGAAGAACGCCTCTTCTATATCCGTTATTGTCACAACTATAAGCCTACTACCGACCAGCTGCCGAAGATTATAAAGCAGGACTTATATCATCATCAAGGCTCTATGCCTAACAACTTTGTAGAGACAATGCCCGATTATAAGCAGGCATTCCGTGCTATGCAGATGTTCAAGGATGAATACTTGCTGGATTTTATCAATGTTGAAGAGTTAGGTATGCGCGACGAGGATGTGGACGAACGTGTCATTGAGCAGAACATTGTGCATAATGTCAAGAACTTCATCATGACCTTCGGCAAAGGATTTACCTTCATTGGAAATCAAGTCCACCTCGATAAATTCGGACATGACCATTGGATAGATTTGCTGTTCTATAATCGCGACCTTCGCAGAACTGTTGTTTTTGAACTGAAAAATGGCGACTTCAAGGTGGCGTATCTTGCTCAGCTGAGTACATATCTTCGTATTCTCAACGATGATGATCGCCGTGAAGGGGAGAACCCTCCTGTGGGCATTATTCTTTGTAAAAATATGGACAAGGAGTATGTCAACTACATTATGCAGGATTTTCGTCAACCTATGGGGGTGGCTACATACAAGACTGCTGACGAGGTAGATCCTGAACTAGTAAAGCTCTTGCCTCCTAAGGAAGAGCTTATCAAATTACTTGTTGATGGAAAGGAGGACTAAACTATGGAACCAAAGATAAGATTAAAAGGATTTAGCGGGGATTGGAAGTGTTCCAATGTCGGTTCTGAATGTGACGTTTTGACAGGATTTCCATTTGATGGCGCAGATATTTGTTTGAGTGGAGACTATATGCTTATGAGAGGTATCAATATCACAGAAGGCGTCTTGAGACATTCTGACGACATTGATAGATACTATACTGGTGACTTGTCTTCATTAATGAAATATCGTCTGCGTCTAAATGATTTAGTTATATCAATGGACGGTTCAAAGGTGGGTAAGAATTCGGCTTTGGTCACTAGTAAAGAAGTTGACTCTTTGTTGGTTCAGCGAGTAGCACGTCTGAGATCGGACGAAATAAATACTGTGAAGTTACTCTTTGTGAAGATTTCATCTGGCGACTTTTTCGATTATGTACAAAAGATGAAAACAGCCTCTGCAATTCCTCACATTTCTCCTAGTGACATAAAGAACTTCCCTATATCATTGCCCGTGTCAAATGAAGAACGTTCTAGCCTTTCTAACTACTTCACCAACCTCGACACCCTAATCCAATCCACCGCCAAGCAGCTTGACAAGCTCCGCAACATCAAAGCAGCTTCGCTCCAGTCTCTCTTCCCACAACCAGGAGAGAAAAAACCACGTGTTCGTTTCAAAGGGTTTGAGGGGGATTGGAAAGACGTGAAAGTTGGCGACATGGGGTATTCTTATGCGGGATTAACAGGTAAAACTAAGGATGACTTTGGTTGTGGCGATGCTAAGTATATTACCTTCATGAATGTACTTACTAACGCTAAGGTTGATACGTCAATTCTAGACTCTGTCTGTGTAGCAAGAGGAGAGCGTCAAAATGAAGTAAAGAAAGGAGATCTATTATTTAATACATCATCAGAAACACCTCAAGAAGTAGGCTTCTGTTGTGCCATGCTAGATGATATTAGAAATGTTTACTTGAATAGCTTTTGCTTTGGTTTCCGCCTGACGGACTCTGATATAGACCCATTATTTATCTCATATTTAATGAGAAGTAATGTCGGTCGTCGTATAATGTCAATCTTAGCTCAGGGAGCTACAAGATATAATCTTTCAAAGAAGAATTTCATGAACACATATCTGTCTATACCTTCTGAATTGAAAGAGCAACAGAAAATATCTGAATATCTTCAGTCTCTCGACACTCAGATCCGCCTCCAAGAGCAACGTCTTGAAAAGCTACGCAACATCAAGTCGGCTTGCCTTGATAATATGTTTGTATAACAATTAAGAATACCGCATGAAATATATACTCTCAATACTACTCCTAGTCTGTGCGCTGAGTGTCAGCGCACAGCAACAAAAGACGGCTGCCGAGCAGACGGACGTCAAGCAGCTTCAAGAGCAGATAGAAGATGTAGTAAAACAAAACGAGGATCTTAGGGCTGAGTTGGATTCTGGGAAGGCGGCGAACAGATCAATAGTTTTGGCTAATGATACTCTTTACAAAGTATTCAAATCAGACATTCAAAAGGCTGAGGAATACAAGGAATCGAATGAAGTCAATTGGAGCCGACATTTGACGGCTATAGATGTGATAGCAGGACTTATTGCTGTAATAGTAACTTTGTTTGCAGGCTATCAGATATATAATGTTGTTGATGTCAAGAACTTGTTATCCCGTATTAAGAGCGAGTTTGATGACGCGCAAAAGAAGCAGGAAGAGCAGAATGGTCAATTCAAGGAACAAAATCAAGAACTGCAAAAGCAGAAGAGAGAACTTGAGCAAAAGCTTGAAGAACAAAAAGAAGAAATAAAGGCTCTTCACTCTCTATCCGAACATTTCAAGCAGAACCAAGAAGCTGCAATGAAGAACCTTGAGAAGGTTAACGATTCTATATACGACTATGAGATGTTTGTTTTTGGTCATTATATGAATATGGGCAAAGAAATCAAATTGACTACTGAGAAAAATTACTTTAGGGCTTTAGGGTGCTATCTGTATGCGTTAAAGACGGCTATAAAAACAGATAGTTATCTAGTAGACAATTCGTATTTCGCAATAGAAGAATTGCTACGAGATGAAAAATGGAAATCGTTTAAGTATGATGAGATTACAAATAATACAGCTCGTGCTCGTATGATTATGGTTGATAGTGAAATAAAGAAACTTGAAGACTGCGAAAGTAAACTTGCTAAGAAATTAAGATTTGACAATCTCAAAGAACACATAAAATCAGTATTACCTCAAAAATAATAACTATGGCAACAAATATAGAACAATTTCAGGACTTCAACAGTGAAGTCGAATTTGAGCAGGCTCTCTGCGATCATCTTCTCCGTCATGGATGGAACGAGGTGCTGATGTACCCAACAGAGCAGGAACTCCTGGACAACTGGGCTCGCATTATCCTCGATAATAACCGTGGTGTTAACCAGCTTGGCAATTATCCGCTTACTGCCACTGAGATGCAGCAGATTATTGACAAAGTAGATATGTGCGACTCGCCTTATCTGGTCAATAACCTTATAAATAATCAGGAGATATGTATCAAGCGTGATAATCAGGACGACGTAAACAACTTCGGCAAGGAGGTTTATCTGAAAATATTCGATGCACACGAGATATGCTCAGGCCAGTCTCGCTATCAGATAGCAAGACAGCCAAAATTCCGTGCTGCACATCCTTTGGCAGGCACACGTAGAGGAGACTTGATGCTTCTTATCAACGGTATGCCAGTTATCCATATCGAGCTTAAGAAATCGGGCATTGATGTGTCTCAAGCTACGTTCCAACTCAAGCGTTATACACACGAAGGCGTATTTGCACATGGAATCTTCTCAATGGTGCAGATATTCGTGGCAATGACCCCACGCAAGACATTGTACTTCGCAAATCCAGGTTCAGAAGACAGATTTGCAGAGCAATACTATTTCCATTGGGCAGACTCTAACAACAACGAAATTCATGATTGGCGACGTGTAGCAACAGACCTGATCTCAATACCTATGGCGCACATGCTCGTAGGTTTCTACACCATTGCCGATGACAAAGACAAGTCGCTCAAGGTACTTCGCTCATACCAGTATTATGCAGTGAATGCCATCTCTGATGCCGTACACAAAAATACATGGGATGAGCATCAGCACCGTGGCGGTTATATCTGGCATACTACAGGCTCGGGAAAGACCATGACCTCTTTCAAGTCTGCCCAGCTCATTGCCAATTCTGGTGATGCTGACAAGGTTGTTTTCCTTCTAGACCGTATTGAACTTGGTGTTCAATCGCTTGATGAATATCGCGGTTTTGCAGGCGATCCAGATAGCGTTCAGGACACTCAAGACACTACCATTCTTTGCGCAAAACTGAAGTCTCCTGACAAAGATGACACACTTATTGTCACCTCCATTCAGAAGATGCACAATATAGCAAAGAATCCAGACCGCTTTGCAGAAGACCTAAAAGTCATTTGCAAGAAACGTCTCGTCTTCATCATAGACGAGTGCCATCGTAACGTCTTCGGTGAAATGCTAATGCGCATCAAAAATACGTTCACCAAAGCACTTCTCTTCGGTTTTACAGGCACTCCAGTATTCCCAGAGAATGCACATAACGAGATTGTTACTGCCGACATCTTTGGCAATGAGCTTCACAAATACACCATAGGTCACGCTATCCCAGACGGCAATGTACTTGGTTTTGACCCATATATGGTGGAAACTACAGAGGAGTCTGATTTGCGAGACCGTGCAGCACGCTATTTCCTTGGCGGAATAGAGTCGGTGGATGAAATTGAAGGGGATGAGGACAAGCTCGCCACCTACAACAGATTTATGACCGAGCTTCCGATGCAGGCAGAATATCTTGAAGACGGAAAAGTTAAGCATGGTATCGAGTATTACCTGCCTAATGATTTCTATCGCCAGGACATTCATCATCAGAAAGTGGCTGCCGATATAGTCAACTCTTTCCAGGTGTTGAGCCAGAACGGAAAGTTCCACGCGATGCTGGCAACCAAGAACATTCCTGAGGCAATTGACTATTACCATATTTTCAAGGAGAAATATCCATCGCTCAACGTCATTGCTATTTTCGACGAGAATATCGACAATAGTGATGCTGGTATCGTTCGTGAGGATGCAATTCTTGAAATGCTCGATGACTATAATCAGCGATATGGAACGTCATTCCAGCTCTCGACTTACCACAAGTACAAGAAAGATGCTGGAAAACGTCTTGCACACAAGAAGCCATACATCGGTATAGAAAACGACCACTCACAGCAGATAGACCTTCTAATTGTTGTGACGCAGATGCTCACAGGTTATGACTCAAAGTGGATCAACACACTTTATGTTGACAAGGTGATGCGCTACGTGGACATCATACAATCGTTCTCTCGTACCAATCGTCTTTTCGGTCCAGACAAACCTCACGGCACTATAAAGTATTATACAATGCCGTTCACTATGAAGCAGAATATAGACGATGCTCTGCGTGTGTATGTTGACCGTCCTGACGCTGTGTTTGTTGACCATCTTGAGGTTAATCTGACTCGCATTAACTCACTATTCTTCCACATCAAGAGCATATTCGAGTCATTTGGCATCATGAACTTCGAGAAGCTTCCTGAGTCTCGCGAGTCACGCAATATGTTTGCTAAAGACTTCGCTAACATGACGCATACAATCAAATCTGCGAAGCTTCAGGGATTCATGTGGGAGAAGTCTCACTACGAGTTTCAGCATGAGGACACATACACTACTGTAGATATGCTTCTGGATGAAGCTACGTATAACGTTCTTCTGGCACGTTATAGAGAATTGTTTACAGCAGGTCCTGGTGGCGGAGGTGATGACACTGAATTTGATTATCCTATCGATGCTTATATAGCAGAGACTGGAACGGGTACCATTGATGCAGAGTACATCAACTCAAAGTTCGTCTTGTATGTCCGCAATCTGTATATGAGCGGTCCAGAGGGTGACGTTACTAAGGCAGCTCTTGCAGAACTCTGCAAGACATTCGCCTCGATGTCACAGAAAGATCAGCGTACAGCATTGCTAATCATTCATGACATTCAAATGGGTGCTTTGCGTCTCGAACTGGGTAAAACCATATTCGACTACATAACCGAGTATCAGTTGCGCGAGATTCATAAGCTCGTTCTTACGTTAGGTGAGGCCACTGGTATCAATGTGAGTCAGCTCGACAACATCATAAATTCTGATGTAAACGAACAGAATCTCAATCAGTATAATAGATTTGACCAGTTACGTTTGTCTGTGAACAATGTGAAAGCGCAGAATTTCATTCAGAAGGTAACAGGAGAATCTGTTGAAGCTCAATACGTAAGCATCTTGTTTGCAGATTTGCTCCGTCTCTTTATCCTGGATGCGGATATGCGTGTGACAATCATCAACGCATATCTTAATGATGATGTTACTTTTGACATCAATCAGCCTACTGCACAACCAGAGCCTGAACCTGCTCCTGTAGCAACACCTGTAGCTCCTGCGCCTGTTGTGACAGATCCAAATGTTGTAAGAGCGAAGCTCGCTAACGTATCATCTACGTTGCTTTCAGGTGTAAGTCGATACATGCGTCCTGCCACCGAGATTGTGAAATCTGTAGATTATGTGCTTGAAACTACATCTATAAACACACTTGACGCTGTTGGAATCTATGTCAATGATGCGTTCAACAAGCTTTATGGTCGTCAGCCAAATTTCGTTGATAAGATGACCTCGTTCCATCAGCTTGTCACACAGTTTGAAGCATACCTGAAGAAGCTTTACTACTTGATACATGGCACAGAGGTTCAGCCTGCACCAGGGAATACTGATGTCACATGGAAAGACGTTATAAAGTCTTTCACATGCTTGTGGGGTTTGAAGCACAATCCACAGCCTGTTTATCAGCAGCTCTATCAGTGTCTGGAACTTGTCAAGGGACTCCGTAATGGCCAGTCGCACATGTCTCCAACAGCTTCTGATCAAGAGGTGGACAATGCAATCAGTGCTGTACTCACCATGTATCTGTTTGCCACAGGTTCAAGTATTACGGATCTTGAGATGGCTGGACATAATATAGGATAGTTGCCTATGGAATATGGTATAGTATATCTCCTCACGAACCCTGTCATGCCAGGTCTGGTAAAGATCGGCATGACAGCTCAGGAGGATATAGATAAGCGAATGAAGGAGCTATACACCACTGGTGTCCCAGTTCCGTTTGAATGTCAATATGCGTGCAGAGTCGAGAAAAACGACTGTGTCAAAATTGAGAAAGCACTTCATACAGCATTTGCTCCTCAACGAATAAATGCAAACCGAGAGTTCTTTCAGATACAGGTAGAACAAGCAAGAGCGATACTTGAACTCTTCCACCATGAAGATGTTACCGCATCTGTTTCTGAAGAAATAGAGAACGACTTAACTGCTGACGATAAGGCTGCAACACAAAAGGCACAGAGCAAACGTCCTCCTTTGAATTTCTATGAAATGGGGATTCCCAAAGGTTCTGTATTGCAATGGAAGGACAATCCTGAAATAACCGTTACAGTCATATCCGAAAGAAGAGTAATGTATGAAGGTAATGAAGTTTCAATAAGTGCGCTCTCTGCATCATTGAAAGGCTATAGTGTAAAACATATTGCGCCAGGAGCATATTGGACGTTCAACGATAAGCTTCTTAGTGATATATATGACGAGACATATCCGTTTGAGGAATAATTAAATTCTTAAGCTATGAACAATCAACGCCGCAAAAAACTCACCCAAGCCTATGAGTACATTCAAAAGGCTTATTCTCTCATTGATGAAGCGATGTCAGAGGAAGAAGATGCTATGAACAACCTCCCAGAATCTCTACAAGACACCGAACGTTATTATGAGATGGAAGAGTGTGTCAGTTCATTGTCTTCTGCTCTTGAAGCTTTAGACGATGCTGATGTGGATCAGTATCTTAGTGAATATCGCTTGCCAACAGCAGAAGAAAAAGCTGCTGATAAACAAGCGAAATTAGAACAAGAAAAGGAAGGTGATCCAGCACAACCTAAAATACTTTTGCTGAAATAGCACTGTCAGGAGGTCAAAATTGCTGATTTTGGCCTCTTTTTATAAATGTGCTATTTCTATGCAGATAGGCTGCATAGTTCCATTATATCTTTGCATTGTTAAGTTCAAAAGAAGGCATTAACTAAAAAGAAGAGATTATGAAAGAATTGAAGTGTCCAAAGTGCGGAAACGTATTTCAGGTTGATGAAGCAGATTATGCTTCTATCATAAGTCAGGTGAAGAATGCAGAGTTCGATGCAGAGATTGAACGTCGAATGGCTGAAATGGCTTCTCGTCAGAAGGCAGAGCAAGAGTTGGCTGCCAACAAGGCGCAGCTAGCTTACCAGTCGGAACTCGGCAAGAAAGAGAATGCCTTGACGCAGAAGGATGCCGAGATTACGAATCTCAAGAATGAACTAAAAGCAGTTGAGCAGAAGAAGGCATCAGAATTGTCACTGGCTCTAGCAGACAAAGATAAAGAGATCGCTGCGTTGAAAGCCTCTATAAAAGAGGGCGACAGCAACTTGAAGATAGCTGTCATGGAAGAGCAGCAGAGGGCTCAGGAGAATATCCGAAATAAAGAGGCTGAAATTGCCAAGTTGAAAGCAGACGCAGAACTAGATAAGCAGAAGGCAACCATTCAAGAGAATAGTATAAAGGAGCAGTATGAACTGAAGCTCAAGGCCGCGCAGGAACAGGTTGATTACTACAAGGACTTGAAGACTCGCATGTCAACCAAGATGATTGGTGAGACATTGGAGATACATTGCTCAACACAGTTCAATCAGATGTTGCGTTCTGTAATGCCTAACGCTTATTTTGAGAAGGACAACGATGCAAGCAGCGGCAGCAAGGGCGATTTCATCTTCCGCGACTTTTCTGATGACGGCACAGAATACGTGTCTATCATGTTCGAGATGAAGAACGAGGCCGACGAGACAGCAACAAAGCACAAGAACGAGGACTTCTTCAAGAAACTTGATGCTGACCGCAAGACCAAGAACTGTGAGTTTGCTGTGCTTGTTTCTCTTTTGGAACCAGACAATGAGCTGTATAACGGCGGCATTGTTGATGTGTCGTACAAATACGACAAGATGTACGTTATTCGTCCTCAGTTCTTCTTGCCGATAATCTCGCTTC
>JAKSJT010000063.1 GCA_024402125.1 Bacteroidales bacterium | reverse complement strand
TATTGATAAAGAAACGAGGTTCATTGCATATCTGCCAGCTGAAGATAGCTTCATTGCCTTTGAATCTGTTTACAACTTTGGCGATGTAGTCCTGGCTGAGCTTCTGCGCCTCCTTGTTGGTTGAGAATGCTGCCATAGCCTGCATATAAGGCCAGTATCCGTCAACAGATGGTTTAGGCTGAGCTCCTGCACCTGCTGCCTCAAGGTAGTCTGCGAATCCGTAAGACCACTCCCAGGCGTTGTTCATGAACAGAACTGCGTGCATACCACGCTTTCTCATCTGCTCAAGGGTGAGAGCCAGAGCGTCAAGGTCTTCTCCTTCAGTTGCTGTGATGCGGATGTTTTTGATGCCAAGGCTGCAAAGAAGGTCAAGTTCCTTCTCCAGTCTTGCTTTTCCTTCATCTGTCTGGGATAGTCTACCTGCATACCATGCATTGCTTCCTACATAGTAGGATACCTTGCCGTCAACGATGAACTTACCGTCGTCTACGTAAGGATATGCGGAATTGCTCTTACAGGAAACTGTTAAAATGCAGGCAAATAATATTGCTGCTAGCTTTAGAATTTTGGTCATCAGAAGATGTGTTAGTGTTAATATACAAAAATACTAATCACAACTTCTTAATACTAATACTATTTTTGCAAAAGATAGTGTAAGTATGATGTAATTATACTCGCACTTTGTTTTTCTTATAGAATTCCCTGAATTCCTTTGGTGTCATGGCTTTCCTGCTCTTGAACAGCCTGTTGAAATTGGAGAGGTTGTTGAACCCGGAATTGTAGCAGATCTCGGAGATGTTGAGGTCGGTCTCTATAAGTTCTCGTGATGCTCGACTGATACGGATGTCTGTGATATAGTCGCTGACATTCTTGTGGGTTCTTAGCTTAAAGAACCTGCTGAAGGAAGCTGGATTCATTCCAGCGATCTTGGCAAGGTCGTTAAGGTAAATGTTCTCTGAAATATGCTTTGATATATAGTCCTTTACGGCGATTATTCGTTTGTTTTCAGTGTCTTTGGATGACTCTACGGAGACTCCGCTGGAGAGAACCTTCGCATCAAACTTTGATAACTGGTACAGCATTACAAGGAAGTTCGTGAACTGGATGAATCCGTCCTCCTCTTTTCCCAATGTATCCAGGATGCTATATATCTTCATTATGGCTGCAGAAGGAAAACTGATTCCGTTTCTGGCCTTCTCAAGCATCTTCTTTATGGACAGGAACTGATTCTTTTCAAGGATGTCTTTGGGTAGCAGATCCGGTGAGAACTGGATTGTGATTTCCCTGATGTTCTGGGACGTGCAGCTGCCTTGCTTCCATACATGCTCGAGGTTCTCTCCCGCAATGAGCACAAGGTCGTAATCACCGATAGTTTCGGTGCTGTTTCCGACTATTCGGACAACGCCGGATGCGTTCTGAACAAAGTTCAGTTCGTATTCCTTGTGTCTATGAAGAGGGTAGTCGAACTCCGACTTGTACCTTTCAATGATGTCAAAACAGTCCTTGTCTGAAAGAAGAGTGATCTCTGTTAGTATATTTTCCATATCTAGCGGCAATTACTCTTCAAATTTATATTATATTGACCAAATAATGATATAATCTTTGCAAAGATTGGCGCAATAAAATAAAGAAGCCTTGGGTCCAAAGACCACAAAGCTTCAGTTAACGGTATTACTAAATCGGGATTATCTCTTTTCGATCGCTCTTGCAACGGATTCAGAAAGAGGCCAGAGGCTTAACATCTCCTCATATCCGTTCTCCATCCAGATTCTCTCGAATGCCTCGAATTCATGGCAGAGTCTGTGCTCGTATCTATTGAGGTTGAATGTCTCTTTATTTCCATTTATGCAGGCTGTGACACTTGCTAGAGAGTTGATAGGTGTGTTTACTTTAATGTACCCGTTTTCTCCTTCTATCAATGCTCCGGAGTCTCCGTTCTTATCTTTTGCTCCTATGCATACGGCAGTGAATCCTTCATACTGCATTGTGAGTTCTCCTGAGGTGTCCACTCCGTTGAATCCTCTGTTGGCATTGTATGAAAGGCACTTTGGCTCCCCAAACAGCCCTTCTACAAAGTTGATGTTGTAGACATTGAGATCTGTCAGGGCGCCACCTCCGCACTCAGGGTTAAAGGCAGGCGCTACATCTCCACGAAGGTATCTGTCATATCTGCTTGAGTACTGGCTGTAGTTAGCTACCACGCTCTTTATCTTTCCAAGCGAAGGAATGAGTTCCTTGATTCTTAGGTAGTTCGGCATATATAGAGGGGATACTGCCTCAAATAGGAACAGTTCCAGCTCCTGTGCCTTATTATGGAGAAGAGTGACTTCTTCTCCTGTCAGGCATGCAGGCTTTTCAAGAATGACATTCTTGCTAAGACTAAGTGCCTCCATTGTGAATTCGAAATGGGCGGTGTTGACATTGGCGATATAGACAAAGTCTGCGTCATCAAATACCAGCATGTCCCTGTACGAGTCATATATCTTTGCCTCAGGGAATGTCTCTGCCAGAATGGCCTCGGCTTTCTTGCGGCTTCTTCCATCCTCGTGAGGCCTTGCATAGACGGCTGACACTTCATATTGATGCTCGAAGTTCTTCTTAAGCATCTTAAGAACTTCTTCTGCAATCATTCCAGTTCCTGCTACGGAGATTCTCATAATGAATATCGGGTTGATTTTTTTACAAAATTAAGCAAATCGGGCATACAATGAAAGGAAGAATAGCATTATATTAAAACTAAAGGACTTGGCTCAGTCTATTCCTTAGAATTCACCGCTGATACCTGCTATTTCACCTTTCGCTTGATTGGGTTCTCAAATGTGCTAGTTTTGTTATAACCAACCATATAGGAATATGAAAAAGATTATTACAATTGCACTGAGCCTCTGCGTCTTTGTGGCTTCATATGCCCAGGATGCCGCTCTTCGCTCCTACACTGGCACTGCAGTGGGAACAGGAGAAACCATTACCGAGTCTGTCTTTACTTCGCTCTCAAAGACAACTGTTTTTGCATCAAATGATTCCCCAACAGGATATTTTGTGACTTTCAGACATTATGCACCTAATGCAAAGTCTGTAAGAATTCAGGGAGAGTGGGGATTCTCTCGTCTTGATGATGCTACAGCCAAAACAAGTACCAATGCAACTCCTTTTGAGTGGAAGGACGGTGATGTCAATTGGATCACAACAAGGGAGCAGGAGATTGATATGAAGCTTAACCAGAGCACAGGTATCTGGTTCTGTACAGTTCCGCTTCCTGCAGGTGCCTGGAGATATAAGTTCATCGCTGATGGAAAGGATGCATGGGATGCAAACAACCCTGCACGCAACCGTGGTGAAGGAGCTCCTGGACTAACAGGTGAGGACTACTTCAGCCACATCTATGTCCCTCATGACAAGGATAAGCAGGCTAAGAGTGACCCTAGACTGGAGGAGGCTCCACGCAATGGTCAGAACGGTAGCATCTCATTTGTGACTTTGGACGATTTCAATGGATATCCAGTACGTTTCGGTGTATATCTTCCATACGGATTCAATAAGAATAGAAAGGAGAAGTATCCTGTGCTTGTCCTTATGCATGGTGGCGGCGGAACAGAGAGTAGCTGGATGAACAACAGTATGCCTGAGATTATGGATAATCTTATTGCTGAAGGAAGAGTTGAGCCGATGGTTGTTCTTACTCCTAACGGCAATGTGTTCCACACATCAGGTGGTGAAGGCTGGAACAGAGGTCCGCTTGACGATATGATCATTGAGAAGGTCCTTCCATATGCTGAGAAGCACTTCAATATCTCAAAGGATGTCAACAAGCGTGCATTCACAGGTCTTTCAATGGGTGGAGCTACAGCAATGTACACATTCCTTAACCATCCTGAGGCATTCAGATACTTCCATGCTATGAGCGCTCCTACAACAAAGGATATCGTATTTGATCTCTCTAACCCGCTCCTCAAGGACCGCAAGGTTATGCTTACAGTGGGTATGTATGACTTCGTGAAGGTTGAGGCTCTTCTTAATCTCGAGTCAGCACAGGCTAAGAAGGGTGAGCGCAGCTTCTATACTTACCTGTTTGAGCTTACAAAGGCTGGTATTCCTGTTAAGACACAGCCTGAACTTACATATGGTCATAACTGGACACTCTGGAGAAAGAACCTTGTAACAAGCGTTGAGGGATTCCTCTGGAAATAGAGTTAGAATTGACTTTAAGT
The DNA here is from genome assembly GCA_024402125.1 of Bacteroidales bacterium. Classification (GTDB taxonomy): domain Bacteria; phylum Bacteroidota; class Bacteroidia; order Bacteroidales; family UBA932; genus Cryptobacteroides. The sequence continues at coordinate 7,389 of JAKSJT010000063.1, read as the reverse complement.
GAAACTGAGGCTAAGCTTTATGCGCGTTGATATGCGATAAGACTTAGCCTTTTTCTATGGACTTTTCTTTCTATTGATAATTGTTGTTAGTAAGAGATCTTTTGTAATAGATCTTTTAGTAAATGCTCACTTATCAGCAAACCTGACTGAATTATGTGGAAGGCAATGGCGCAGAAACTGAAGAGACTTCTGGTTTTTCTCGGCTTAATCATATAAAATATGTCCTCAAACCGCGATAGCAGCGATCTGAGGACATGTCTTAGATTGTATGTGCTCTGTCTTCTTTAACGAATCCTAATGGCTCTTCCTTTCTTTGCACTCTTGATTGCAGAAGTAAGGATTTGCATAACTGTCATGTTGTTTTCAAGGGCTGCCTGGTCTGAAGGTCCGATTGTGATATCACTACGAACTGCTGCCTTTAAAAGACGGAAGCAGTCATTGTATGGAGCCTGAAGAGGTTCAGCCTCGATGTCCTTTGTCAGTTCATCACCAATGCGAAGGTCCATAATCTTGTTTGTTCTCTGGTAGATAACACCCTTGTCTCCAAAGATCTCCATGTCCTTGTGGTTCCATGGCCATCCCCATGATGCATTGATCTGAAGAGTCATTCCAGGGTAGTCTACAAGGATAGTAGCGTCATCGTCAACCTGCTTGTATACATCTGGCTTGTTTGTATGGAGGACAGCCTGAACCTTGGTTGGTTTCTGACCGTTCATGATCCAGGTTGCGAGATTTGCACCGTAGCATCCGAAGTCCATTACAGCTCCACCACCATTGAGGATTGGGTCAAGGAGCCAACTAAGGAATCTTGGTGAACAGCCGATCTCAACAGGACCCTGATGTCCGTCGTAAACATTCATGCGGAAAACTTTTCCAATAGTTCCCTTGTCGATATATTTCTTTGCCTGTGTGTTTGTTGCATACCATGTTGTCTCATAGTTTGTGAGGACCATGATATGGTACTTTTCAGCGAGCTTTTTCATTTTCTTTGCCTGACGCATGTTTGCGGCGAGAGGCTTTTCAACCATCACATGGATTCCTCTAGGGGCACAAGCCTTTACTACTTTGAGATGGTCATAGGCACTTCCATAGGCAACAACTGCCTCCGGTTTGGTTTCATCAAGCATCTTCTCTAGATCCTTGTAGAATACGGATGCATCCAGATAGCGAGTCAGGTCGTTGTCATTTCTGTATTCATCGTTTTCTTCTGCTACTCCTACAACAACGAAGTCCTTGCGGCCGGCTCTGATTCGGTCCTTTACCTCTGAGAGGTGACCATGAGTTACGCCTGCAACGCCGATTCTAAGGGGTGCTGTCTCTTCTTCCTGTGCTGGAGCTGCTGTCTGCGCATTCTCCTGGGCTGCCATTGGGGCAATTGTAAGTGCTGCTAGTGCCATTGATAAGATTAATCCTTTCATGATAAGGGTAATGTGGTTAAAGATTAATGTTAATTATATGTCTATTAATTTCATAATAATTCCGGACTATTCCTATACTATTGCAAGTATTAAATATACGAATAGCACAAAGTCAGCAATCAGAATCATCTCTTCTAGTCTATTTTGATTCTTTTTGCGTTAACTTTACAGGACAAAAGCTATTATATGGAGAAGATTCAGTACACAGGACTAAATGTCGACAAGGTGAGGGAGTTTACTGGCGGTAAGATCCTTGCTCCATATTTCTGTATGGGATTCTCAATGTTGTCTCTTATGACTGATGACGGTTTTGTCACTGTCAATGAGGGTGATTGGATTGTCAGGGACGACTCCGGGAAATTCACAGTGGAGTAGTCTGTCAGCTCGGCGTAAAAGTTCGGGTGTCTCGATTAGGTTTTCTTCGATTAAATAATTAATTTAGCAAGGATTAAGCGCTAACCATCCGCTTACTGCTACCCACATCATGTTCGTTAGAAGAAAGAATAACCGATCAGGAACTATCAGTGTCCATCTAATCGACAAATCAGACGGTGGATACACAATTGTAAAGTCATTCGGAACAGCTAAGACAGTCGAGGAGGCTGAACTCCTGGAATCTAAAGCAAGACTTTATTTGAAAGAGCTCAGTGGTTTGTCCCAGAGCCTCTTCGAGGGTCCGACAAAGGACTCAGTAGAGGAAGTGGACGAGTCTACAATTGAGAATAAAGAGGTCCTTTTCATGGGTCCTGAACTTTTCTTCGGTGAGCTATACAGAAGAAGGGGACTTTCTTCTGTAAGTGACGACATGTTCCGTCATCTTGTCCTTTCCCGTCTTTATGTCGGTGGTAGCAAGGCTAAGACTTCCGCATATCTAAAGTCAAGTCAGGGTAAAGATGTTTCCGTTCCACAGGTGTACGAGGCTGTTGATGCAATAGCACCTGAGACATTTGAGAAGGTGGTTAAGATCGCTTCCTCGAATCCAGGTAACGCGAAGTGCTATTATGTCATTTCACCAATGCCTATAACAGCATCGGATACAACTATAAGACTTGCAAAGAAAGCGTCAAAGTCAAGCAAGAAATCCCCATCTAAGACATATGTCGGAGTGCTGATGCTGTTTGATGGAACTCCAATCAGCTATGATGTGATCGGGGCCAAGATGGTTAAGAGTGCAAGGGTTCTTTCTCTTGCTGAGAAGGCAGCTTCCAATGCGGGTTTGTCTAAACCGACAATTGTAACGGATTCCGCTATCCTTTCCAAGGCGACAGTCAAGACAATCAAGGAAAAGAATATCGGATATATCCTTTCTGAGAAGGTGTCCTCATTAAACGATGAAGTACTTTCTACTATTACTGAGAAGATTTCTTCTTCGATTGTTCAGCTACGAAACGATGACGGAACGCAGATAGTAGCTATAAAGTCTGAGTCTCAGGCCATAAAGGATGCGGCTCTTAGAGAGGAAGGTCTATTGAGACTTCAGAAAAAGATAGATGCTGGAACTCTTAAGTCTATAACAGGTAGGGGATACAGTAAGCTTCTTTCAAAGACAGATGACGGTGCCATTATAGTTGATGACAAGAAAGTTGAAGAGGCTAAGTCCATGGACGGAATTCTGGCATGTTCAACCAATGCATCCCTTGACAAGTCAATGGTCGTAAGACTCTTCTCAAATGTTGAGAAGATGTCAGAAGTATTCCAGATCAGTAAGACTGACTTTGTGATCAGACCTTCAAGCGGAAAGCTTAAGGACAGAATAGAGTCTCATGCACTTGTATGCTTTGCCTCTCTAATGGTCATGAAGCAGCTTGAGGATGCTCTATCTGGTTCTCTCTTCTCCTTTACCTATGAGGAGGTCAAGTCCCTTTGTACTGGAGTATAACAGCTTCGATACACAATCCCAGGAACAAAGATGGAGAGCGCTCGTCTTCTGGAGATGAACGACTCACAGAAGGAACTATATTCTATTTTGTATCCTAATGACTAATTAATACTATGAAACTTAACAACGAACAGAAGAAGTTAATAAAGAACTACTTTATTTATGCTGCCGGATATATGGTTGTATATCCGATAGTCAAGTCTTTGCTTGATAAGGAGTTCACATGGGAAACAATTTTGGTGTGCCTTATTACAGTGCTTGTTGTAGGAGTCATCAATTTTCTCCTTGTGCTCGGAGCTAAGAATCCTAACGACTAGCTTTTCATGATCATCTGGAACCCATGGCATGGATGCCATAGAGTGAGCGAAGGATGTGCTCACTGCTATATGTACTTCCTTGACGGGAAGCGCGGCATCGATACATCAAAGGTGTTCCGGACCGATAACTTCGATCTTCCACTACAGCGTAAACGTGACGGTAGCTACAAGATACCGCCAGGGATTCATTTGTATGTCGGGCTGTCAACAGACTTCTTTGTAGAGGAGGCGGACCAGTGGAGGGATGAGGCCTGGAGCATCATACGTCAGCGTCCGGATGTGGATTTCAGAATCTTGACAAAACGTGCTCATAGAATACGGGAATGCCTTCCATCTGATTGGGGTGATGGATATGAGAATGTCCTTCTTCAGGTTACAACTGAGAATCAGGCTAGAGCTGATGAAAGGCTGCCAATTCTTCTGGACATTCCAGCGAAGCATAAAGGATTTATGGCAGCGCCATTTATCGGTGAGGTTGATGCTGAGAAATATCTATCTACCGGACAGTTCGAAGAAGTCCTCTGTGGAGGTGAGAACTATGACGGATCGCGCCCATGCCATTTTGAATGGGTCCAAAAACTTGCTGATCAGTGCCGAAGATATGATGTCTCATTTAATTTCATTGAGACAGGCACGATCTTCATCAAGGGTGACAAGACTTACAGAATACCCGATAAGAGACAGCAGTCCCTTCAGGCATTTAAGTCTGGTCTCAGCTATAAGGGGAAAGAGGTCCGCTATAATCTTTTCAGTCCGGAACCTTCTATATTCGAGGTCCCTGCCTATGAACCGTTCTTTAGAGAGCACTGCAACACATGCGGTAGCCGTATGTCATGCAACGGCTGCTCCAACTGCGGGTCGTGTGATAAGGACTAGAAGATACTCTGAGGTTATTTCTTGACAGCTTTTCTAGCTTTTTTGATATAACCGGCAACCTTTTCCTTGTCCATCGCCTTTACTAGTTCTCCATCGTAACCGATTGAGTCCTCTGCTGCAAAGAGAGAGTTCCACAGAGCTTCTTCTGTAGCCTCGATTGTTGCCATGAACAGTCCGGACATGTCGTCGTTATGTAGAAGAGTCGGGCTATATGTCTTAGTCTTGCCATCAATTAGGTTGTCCTTATTGACTGAGAAAGCAATCACATAATCACCGCTACCGTTTGATGCGATTCCACCGGTCTTTGCAAGTCCCATGATTGCTCTTTTTGCTATTCTTTCAAGGTTCCTGGCATCAACAGGAGCATCTGTTGCCACTACAATCATACATGATCCGTCTACATCCTGCAGAATGTTGTTTCTGAACGAGTAGTGCTCCATAAGCTGTCCTACAGGAACTCCGTCTATTTCAAGGACTCCGCCATAGTTGGACTGTACGATAACTCCGACGGTGTATCCTCCCATAGATGCTGGAAGAACTCGTGATGAAGTGCCTATTCCGCCCTTAAGACCGAATGCAACGGTACCTGTACCTGCTCCAACGCAACCTTCTTCAACAGGTCCTCCCTTAGCCGATTCAATAGCCTTGATGACATCTTCCTTTGTTACATGCCTTCCTCTGATGTCATTGAGACCGCCGTCATTGGTTTCTCCGACAACAGCATTTACGGACTGGACTCTTTCATTTCCTTTCTGGGCCAGGGTCCATTCGACAGTTCCGATGATTCCTTCAGCGACATTGAGTGTGTTGGTAAGGATAATAGGAGTCTCGATATTGCCAAGCTCCATTACCTGAGTTGTTCCGGCAAGCTTACCGAAACCATTACCAACGTAGACGGCAGCAGGGACCTTGTTCTGGAAGATGTTTCCTGAGTGGGGGAGGATAGCGGTGACTCCGGTTCTTACATCAGATCCTCTTTTGAGAGTAACATGACCAACAGTGACTCCTTCAACATCAGTGATGGCATTGTACTGACCGGTTTTCAGGACTCCTGGACCGAATCCAACGTAGTCTCTCATTCGTTTCTGCTGTGCGCTTGATGTTATGCTGATTATGGCAAGAACGCTGATAATGAATATTTTAGGTAGGTAATGGCTGTGCATGTTCTTATATATTTATATAAAAATATATTTTATTTCTTCTTTCTGATCTGGATGATAAATGCTCTGGCTGAGTCTATCATCATTATGACTTCAACAGCTGCTAGAGCTATGTGCTTGAGGTCTGTTTCCCAGTTCTTTATGGTAAGAATGAGAGCGGCAGTGAACACTATGAACAAAAATGTATACCAAAATAGTCTTCCGTTATCCATGATAATGCGATTGATAAATTTCCAACAATATAGTGAATCCAAATTGAATGTGTATGGAAAGAAGTCAGAACTGTATTAAAACTCTATCTTTTAGATAACCAACTGCGAACTGGCTTGTCATAGAGTTTGAGTGCAGCATATGCAAGGATTATGTTTCCAAGGACCAGGGCAACCATCCATGGCCAGCATTGCCCTGGAGTTCTCCATGTCTCAGGAAATCCAATATATGAATAGAAAAGGTACATTGTCGGATAGTGTACTGCATATAGAGGGTAGGAGATTTCTCCAAGGAAAGAGCAGATACCTGTTGATGCCTTGCCATTTGTTGATCCGGATACTCCAATCCAAACTATGATAGGGAATACACAGAGAACGCAGATTACTTCATATAGGCAGTTTATCCATGTATTCTCTCCACCTAGTGAAGGCATCGCAAGGAATACTATTATGAGAAGTGAACAGATCCAGAATGTTCCCTTGAGATTTGCGGGCTTAAGAATTGGTTTGTAATCGGCTTTCTGCCTCTGCTTGGAGTCTCCATGCATTAACCTGCAGAGCAGTAGTCCCATTGAGAATGGAACAAGCATCCTTAATAGACCGCCCCAGAAGTTCCATCCCTCGAGTGTCCAGCCCACGCCAATATTTCCGTAACCTACGACATCGCTTATGGCAAATGCTGCAAAGCATGCTGCCAGTATGGAAGTCACTGCGGCAAGTACTCTAGTTGGGAGTTTTCGAAGAACTAGGGCGTAGATGATATTGCCTATATACACGAAAAATAGAGACCAGTGAGGACCATTAAGTGGGAACATCTCTGCGTTTCCTCGCACATCGCTTCCAGCTCCTGGAGCCTCCGGAATCATAAACAGATGAAGCAGAACAGCTATCATGATAGCAGATGTCGCTGCTTTCTCGCCTGACCAGTTGACCCCTCCGCCGATTAGGAAGGTGATAAGTCCAAGTATCACTCCAAACACCACCATAGGGTGAAGTCGGACAAGTCTTCTTTTGAAGAATCCGCCGATAGTCATTCCGCTGCTGGAAGATGCGCTCTTCCATCTGTCATCGTATGCATATCCGACAACGAAGCCTGACAGTATGAAGAAGAAATCTACCGCCAGATATCCATGACCTATGATCCAAGTATCAGCAGGGAAACACTCGAAGCAGTGGTATATGATGACCATTAGGGCAGCTACGCCACGAAGCCCGTCCAGAAGGTCGTATCTTTTCTTTGGCGATGAAACGGTATTAATCATTTGGGACTATTTGTTGACGTCTTTACTGATTTTGATGATGTCAGATGGACTTATATACGGCTTCATGTAACCGTTCAGAGTGACACTTATTATTGCTGAACACATCTCCTTCATGGTGTTGTAGTTGCGAAGAAGTCGGACAAGAGGATAAAGTATAAGGGTTGCCTTCTGTGCACCTACCTGGCTGCTTTTCTGTCCCTTATATGGAACCATCAGCATTGGTCTCCATCCGAAAGTTCTCCTGAATCCCATTCCTTCAAGCAGATGC
>JAKSJT010000062.1 GCA_024402125.1 Bacteroidales bacterium | reverse complement strand
CACGGATAAGCTGGAGCTTATCCAGAAGTTCAAGATAAGCCTTCTTCTGCTTTGCCTCATTGCATTTCTGGATAATGCCGGACCATGATGGCGCATCTTTTCCAACTGCCTTATGAAATGCATAGTATACCTTCTCGGCCTTCTGTACAGAGTATGATTCAAAACCAACTCCATAACCTGACACAGCCCACTTAGGACTGAACAGTTCTTTCTTGTCGCCATATGTAATAAGGCAAGGGACTCCGCCTGCTCTCCAATTGTAGAAATCACATATAGCCTTGACATTGTCATTAGTTTCATCAACTCGAACGAAGACCTTGAAGTTCTTCAGACTATTCTTTCTATGCTTGTGAGCGTAATCAAGGACCGCACCGGCTGCTTCCATATTCAACTGCTGGGTCGAAGTACAGAAGAATACAATCTTCAAATCATCCAATCTGTCTCTTAGCTTGGCCCAGAAATCAACTGAAAGCAGCTCCACCTTTTCATAGATGATATCCTTGTCATGAGGAAGGTGAGGAAGAGATGCCCTGAACGATCCGCTTGAAAGATCAATTATTGAGTCCTGGACATAGCATTTCAAATGAAGAGGAGTTCCATCTTTTCTGACAAAAGAGGAGTAGTTGAAAAGGTATCTGAGTGCTGCTTTTCCGCCTGCACCAAATGCAAATATCATTGCATCAAGAGACTCGTCTTCAACGTAACCTAGTGCCTTTCCATCCTTGTCCTTAGCGACTGTCAGTACTTCTATAGGATGATAATCCTTATTGTCCCTAAGAGTCAGAACTGATGTGGCATTTCTGTAGAAGAAATGCACATGTGTATCAAAGAGGCTATTCTGGAACTGCTCTGTCAGTCCATCCTTAACTACATTGACCTGAATGGTATGACGACGGAAATACTCATCCTTGACTAGAGTGAGGACCTGTCGCATATTACTGTCCTTGTTGTCTGACAGAAGGTAGAAGCAAGTGTTCTCATCAGTGACATGTTCGAGCATGCCAAGACCAATCTGCTTCAAAACTCCCTTAGAGGGATCAATCTCGGATATCTTCTTACTCGCCTTGAATATGCTTACATTCTTAGAGTCAAGTCCATACTTGTCCATCACCCCTTCAAGCACATTCTGAATAAGAGCGCCAAATGAAATCTTCTCCACCTCCTCGTCAGATGGGAACTCAATGAATGCTATCTGCTGGTCCTTATCAAGATTCTCTGCAAGATGAAGTGAGTTTTCATCAAAGCTGAAGAACACATGGTCGTACTTGATGTCGTTTCTTTTCTGCAAGCCAAGGGAGATAAGGGTCATTGTTCTCTTACCGAATAGAGACAGCATCGCCGAGATACTGGTCGCTACAGCACAAGCGAATACAAATATGAACAGATCAAGGAAATATGGAGTGTGCTGTGCCATCTCTATCTCGATCAGTTCGTGATGAGAAACAAACATCGCAGCAGATGCGATAACTGAGCGAATCAGAATTGTCGACCATCCCTCAATGGAATGCTCCATTGAGAATCCATACATATACAGGAGAACTCCTGACATAAAGATAAGGATCGCACTTATTCGAAGAATCTTCAGGTTGAGTTTGGACGCAGCAAGGAAAAGGACATATACTAGAAATGCCAGAAGAAGAATGGATTCAAGACCCAGGCTTGCCGCAGCCCATGATAAGGTATATACTGTCAAAGGAATCATAGGGAAATATTAATCATCAAATAAAGGTAACTATTTTTTTAGGATTATGGGAAATTGCACTCTAAAAGGGACCATGAGAAACAGAAAAAAGCCAGAACTGATTTCTCAATTCTGACTTAAATAACAATAATTCACAAATGTATGATAGGAAATCAATTATTTATTTCCCTTAGCCTTAAGTGTAAATGACTTTGGTCCAGAGAATGACTCGAATTTGATTGTCAGCGGAGTTGACTCGTCTGTATCTGGAAGAATCTCCCTAATGTTGAATGAAACTATTCCCTTAACAAATCCAGGTCCCTTTGGTCCTTCAAGTCTATGGTGGAACACAAGCTCATATGGATTCTCAGGATTCTCACCCTTCACAAGGTTCACCCAATGAGACTTAAGTGGACTAAGCACTTCATTTGCTGTAAAGTGGAGAGTAACGTATCCATCCTCAGCAACTGTAAACCAGTCATTGAAGATCTCTACAGGATCGTTTCCGTAGTATTCCTTATTGTTTGCCACTGAAGGGACAAGGCTCTTTGTCAGGACAGTATCAAGATAAACCACCTTAGCGCTTGCTTTGTCCTCTATTTTGGCATCATCAAAATATAGAGTAGTAATGGCTCTGATTTCCTTTTTGAAAGGATTCGTTGTCATGTTTGATGGAATCACTGTTGTATTGTCATCTACCTGAAGGAAGCATGTGCCGGAAGCGTCTTCCTTAACTGTAACCAGAGCATCCACATACGATCCTCTATTAACTTCATCCTTATTACATGATACTAGCAGGAGCGCAGCTCCCAGTGCAATGATTGCGGTCTTTATTGTCTTAATCTTCTTCATAGATCAATTTATTATTTTTTAGCTGTTTCGCCAATATAAACGCACAGAATGGCGAAATACTTCTCCAAAGTTATTATTTCTTGCGAAAAAAGTGTGCCTCCTGATCACAGAAAAGTGCCCGCCAAGGCGAGCACTTAACCAAAAACACACACAAATAATAAGTAAGTAAGAAATCCATTTCCTTTGTTGATGCAAAGATAGGCCTTTGCATTTCCATGTCTTAATTTCGAAATATGATAATCGAATTACAGATTTTGCGTGTCATTGTATAGTGAGGACTTAGCAAGCGGGTATTCCCCACCTATAGTGACTATTGATACTCTCTCAGCCTCAAGCGGGATGTACATTGTCTCTCCTGCCTTTTCCTGAGGATAATACAGTGACTGTTCAGTCAGAGGAGTTGATTTAAGAGCAGTGATCACACGGCTTTTCATCGGAATTCTGGTCTGTGGTGCTGTGACATCAGGGCATTTCTGATACAGGGTCTCTCCATCTATTGAGCGTCTGCTGACTTTCTGGTAGAGATACTCATACTTGCTTTGAATCTTCCTGAACGCTCTCATATCCGAGAAGTCCACTCCGCCACTTTGAGATACCGACTCACAGAGAAGAAGAAGGTAGAACGCAGCATCTCTTCCGCTTATATGCACCGGGTATTCCTTTCCATCCTTGACAATGGTAACAGCTGTCTTCTTTCCTGTCTCAGGATCTTTATACAGATCAACGCCGTCTCCGTATGTCCTGATTCTAACTGACCATCTGTCAACTGCCTTGATTGACATGATATCTAGTATCGCCTTATAGAACCCTGTATACTGGAAGTCCCTTCCAGAGTCTTTTCTCACATTGACCATTATCGGATAGCCTCCTATTCTGGAATTCACTCCGGAAACGAACTCCTTTATCTGCGACTTTACATCCCTGGCAACTTCCAGGACAAGGAAATTGGCATAATCCTTCCCATCAACCACATCATCCACCAGTCTTACCAGCCATACCGGGTTATCTATATCTAAAGGAAAACCCAGCTTTTCCTTCAGAATGCTCTGGTAGAAGTAGCTAGTGCTCATATGGCGAAGAATGGTGATGGTATTTGTCATCTGTTCCTTGGTATGAGCGGGAGATACCAGTGACACTACCCTGGCAAGATCATTGACATCGGAATATGTCTCAAAATGCTTTGCGAACCGTGGTATATATATAATATGGAATCCACCTAACCTCGCCTGAGCGTCAATCTGCTCAAATGCCTCTTCATTAGATAGAATTGAGTTTGCAGATCCCCTCTTCTTATTCTCCAGATAGATGATTCTACCGGTATTGGAAGGAAGATTGTGTAGAGGCATACTGAGCACTTCAGAAGGTTCACCCTTCAGAATACTGTTCACTGCCTGAAGCATGATTGACTCCTGCCTATTGCAGAAGCCATCCGCCATAGTAAATCTGTCAAGCCATGACATGACATCGCTTATCTTTTCTGAAGACAGTCTTTTCAGGATGTGTAAGGATTCCGAAAGAGAAACAGACCAGCTCGCCAGCTTTTCGCCTTGTCCAATTCCGTAATCTAAGCAGAATTTATCAAACAAATCAAGCTCCTCTATTGAAATTACTTCATCCGCTTTGATTATATCCGAAAATAATCTATATAGCGCAATCTTTATATCTCGCTGAATCATAATACATTAATTCTTATAACCACGAAGTTAGCAATAAAATTAAAATTTCGTAATGATTTTATTATATTTCAATAATCATTACAACTTTTATTTTGATATAACTTTGCATCAAGGAAATCAGATAACGGATTCCGAGGATATAAATTAACTAACCTTTAATACTATTATACTATGACAAAGAGATTATACAGAAGCAGAACCAACAGCATGATTGGTGGTATTTGCGGAGGACTTGGAGAGTATTTCAATATTGATCCTACTATTTTCAGACTCATTCTATTGTTTACTCTCTTTTCAGCAGGAGTCGGAATCTTTCCTTACCTGATTGCACTACTGGTTATCCCTAAGGAGCCAGAGACATTGATTGAGAGGATGTAGTTATAAACACATATAGAAAAGACTATTCAAACGTTCACAATTCAATAACCGCCTATAAAACGAACTTAACATTAACGCAATATAATACTTACGACCTATGGCAAAGAGACTATTCAGAAGCAACACAAACCGTAAGATAGCAGGAATCTGCGGAGGACTTGGAGAGTATTTCAGCATTGATCCGACAATTATCAGAATCGGATTCATTGTAGCTCTTCTTTTCGGCGGAGTTGGATTATTCCCTTATCTTATCGGAATGATAATAATACCTAACGAGTTCTAAGTTAACCTATTGAAAAACTAGCCTATCAAAACTATTCATATATCCAGACAAACAAACTTCACTATATAGGTGCATCGAAGCACCTGACTTAATACACTTTCATTATAAGCAAAGGCAGAGGGACCATGTGAATGAACTCTCTGCTTTTTATTTTTTCTGTAGCAAATAGGATCTCCTGGCGACTAACTAACAAACAACGAAATAATCACAGCCTTGAAAACAAGTAAAAGATACAATGCTCTTATGATTATCACACTGATTCTCAGCTTTACAGGATTAGTGCTTCTTATTCTCAGCATTATTAACTATCACAAGGACTGGACCCTTCCAGCATCACTTGGTATCATTACTTTTGCCAACTTCGTTAACCTCTATAATGTCCAGAAACTGATAAAGAAAGGGAACAACAAACCAAAAAGGAAATAAATAGCATCCCGCTCCATGGTTTTCTCTTTGTCCTCTTTTATATCTATTTTTGCACAAACGAAATAGCAGATGGAAAGTAGTAGACAAAGAGTAGTTATTGTTACGGGTGGAGCCCAGGGTATCGGCAAATGCATCGCAGAGCAGTTCAGGAAAGAAGGAGACATCGTCTGCGTCATCGACAAACAACCGGGAGAGGACCACTATATCGGTGACATCTCAAAAAAGGAAGTGCTTGAGGCATTCTGCAAGGAAGTAGTATCAAAGTACGGGAAGGTTGATGTCATCGTAAACAACGCCCTGCCTCTTATGAAGGGTATTGACGAGTGCTCATACGAGGAATTCCAGTATGCGCTAAGTGTCGGAGTAACCGCTCCTTTCTACCTTGTAAAGCTGCTCTCACCATATCTTAGCAAGGGCGCCTCCATTATCAATATCTCTTCTTCAAGAGACAGGATGAGCCAACCTCAGACAGAAAGTTACACAGCGGCAAAAGGCGGTATAGCCGCTCTTACCCATGCCCTTGCTGTCAGTCTTTCCGGTAAAGCTAGAGTAAACTCCATCTCTCCAGGTTGGATAGATACAGCTTACACTGAGTACGAGGGACCGGATGCTACCCAGCAGCCATCAGGAAGAGTCGGCAATCCAATGGATATTGCGAATATGGTCCTGTTCCTATGCTCTGACAAGGCCGGATTCATAACAGGAGAGAACATCTGTATTGATGGCGGTATGACCAGGCTTATGATCTACCATGGAGATAATGGTTGGACTCTTAATGACGGAAGCAATGAGTAATCAAGTTGAGAATAGAAGTATCTTTCAGAGAGCACCCTGGATCACACTGTTTGCCTTAACTGCAGCCGTTCTTTGGGGATGGGCATACCCTCTTATCAAGCTTGGATTCCAGGAGTTCGGAATTTCTTCAGACATGACATCAAGCAAAATGCTTTTTGCTGGTGTCAGGTTCTGCATCTCCGGTCTCATTATCCTTGCTCTTGCGGCTAAGACAGGAAAATCTTTCAGAACAGAGGGAAACGGTGCCTGGTGGTTCATTCTCGTTTTCTCACTTCTTAACACTACCCTTCACTATGCGTTCTTCTATTTTGGACTTTCATTCAGCGAAGGCTCCAGAGCATCGATTCTAAACTCAATAAGCACATTCCTGGTTGTAATCCTTGCATGTCTATTCTTTAAGAGTGACAAGATGAACCTTCAGAAGGTTCTAGGATGTGCCGTTGGATTTGCAGGAGTGCTGATACTTAATGCAGGTGGCGGCAGCAGTGAATTCTCATGGGCAGGAGACGGCATGATTATCCTCAATGCAATATGCAGTGCATTTGCTTCCCTTATGACTAGAGGGCTCAGCAAAAGAGTTGATGTGTTTGTTGGAACAGGATACAGTCTGGCTCTTGGCGGAGCTCTTCTGATTATTCCGGGTCTTGCACTCGGAGGACATCTACCTGTTATATCACTCACAGGATGCAGCATCCTATTAGGACTTATCACAATCTCGACTGTAGCTTTTGCTCTATATAACAAGCTGCTTAGCCTCAACCCCGTCGGAAAGATCGCAATCTACACTTCCCTTATTCCGGTAATCGGGGTGCTCACATCATGCCTATGTCTTGGTGAAGCGTTCCAATGGAAATATGTTCTGGCTGGAACTCTTGCCGCTGCCGGAATCTTTATCATCAACAAAGGCAAATAATCTAATCCTTCCATATCATCTTGACTATATACACGCAGCCTGCAAGAGACAGGGCTGAGCCAAGTCCGATATAGAAAAATGCGATAAACCCTCTAGGGACAGACTCAGAGCCTCTTAGAAAAACACCAAATGCTATCATAAATACCATGATAGCAAAAGACTTCAGTGGCATACAGTTCCACACCTTGAGTTTGTCTTCCGGAAGAGAAGATATCCGTTTGACGTTCTTAAGGGAGATCTTAAGGAACATCGCACCGAAAAGCAGGAATGTAATAGCAATGCCTACTACTATAACAGGTATTGGAAAAGTGGACACCTTAAGGGCGAATACACCCATTCTGACAACATTAAATCCTGCAGCAAGCCATAGTGCTGCACACACCAGCATCAAAGTCTTTCTCATAGATATAATTTGCAAATCCCAGAGAGAGCAGACTCTCTCTTTGGACAAAACTAACGATTTTCTTTGGGAAAAAGTCTCTCAACGCCTCATTATTTTGCTCTAGAGCCATGGTATATTTTTTGTACTAAAAAACGAAAATGTTCGAATATTCTAAAACTATGTCGTACATTTGGCATAAATTATTAATTCTATGAAAGATATCGAATCAGTCAGATCCGCGATAAAGGCTTCCGCCTCTGAGCTGTTCTCCACAGTCGGCTATGAAAAGACCACTCTAGAGGACATTGCATCCAGGGCAGGCAAAGCCAAGACCTCCATATACTACCACTACGAGGGAAAGAAGGCGATCCTTGAGGCCGTAATTGATGAAGAGTTCTCCAAAGTAAGAAACGCCCTTCAGTCAATCAAGGACGGAGAAAGGGAAAGAATCGTCAGTCAGCTTACAATATACCTGGAAAAGAGGATGGAACTTCTCACGGCTTCAAAAGTGTACAAGAAGTATTTTTTCAGTCCGTACAGCTCACCTTCTTCCGAGATTGCCCAGATAGTCAAGACCCATAGAGACGATTTTGACAAATGGGAGGAAAGCTACTTCTTCGGAGTCTGCAAGGCCGGTCTTGAGGTCGGAGCCCTTTCAGAATCCGTCAATCCCAAGGCCTTCTCCGAAATGCTCATCATGGTACTCAAAGGACTTGAAGTGCAATTTTTCACAACTAATGATATAGAAACAATTAAAGCAACATACTCGGGAGTTCTCGAAAGACTCCTCGCCGGAATGTGCAACTAAAAGATTATGAGAAAGATATTATTCTTCGTCGCTGCCGCTATTATGGCAGTATTAATGGCATCATCTTGTACAAAAGATCCTGCTGCAAGCTTCTGTGGCAACTATTCATTCAAGTGCAGCGCTGTGCTGGAAGTGGACAGAGACGAGCAGACAATTAACGGAACTGTTGTCGCTGAGGCAGACAAGATCACCCGCTATGCTGTAACCGAATCAGGCCAAATGGACATCGTCCCTTCCGGAGACGGTTCTTCAAACGTTGTCATCACAATGAATATCACCGGTGGAGGGCTAGTCATTCTACAAGCTGAGTGCAAGGATGGCGAGCTCATCATTCCATCTCAAAGCAAGCATGTGGACATCAAGACTGGCATATCAGGTCTTGAGACTACTGAATGTATGCTCATGGTGGGGGGATCTGCCAAAAAGCTTGAGAACATTGTAGTGTTTGAACTCGAGTATTCTGGAGACTACACAGAGAATGGCAGATCCTGCCATGTCTCAGGCAGTGAGGTGTCTTTTAGGGCAAAACTAAACGAAGACTAGGTCATGAAATCGCATTCATTCATAATCATTGCATCTGTCTGCTGCTTTTCTCTAATGTCCTGCAGCAGAATCCAGAAGCTTCATAAGGACACTTCAAGTACCGTTGAAGTGAAGGTGATGGAAGTCACCTCGTCATCGGGTGTGAGTTCAAGTGTGTATGTCGGCACTGCAGAGGCATCAAAGACTGCAACGGTTCTGGCTGGAACTTCCGGAACTCTTGTAGAGATTAATGCCGCACCGGGCAAAAGGGTATCAGCAGGAGATATTATCGCCCGCATTGAATCCCAGACTGTTAAAAGCACCTATGACCTTGCCATGTCCACCCTTTCACAGGCACAGGACGGATACGACAGAGTAGCCGCCCTTCACAAGGAAGGAGGAGTCGCAGACATAAAGATGGTCGAGGTGGAAACCACCCTCGCCCAGGCCAAGGCCACAATGGCAGCCGCACAGAACGCTCTTGACAGATGCTCCATCAAGGCTCCGATCTCTGGAGTAATCTCAGAGAGTAACCTCCAGCAAGGTGAGGAAGTAAGCCTTGCCAGCATAATTGCCCAGATAGTGGATGTCGCTTCAGTTGAGATTCACTTCCCTCTTCCAGAGAACGAATTCAAGGATGTCAATCCAGGCGACAAAGCAAATGTATACATCCCAGCACTGGAGCTTAGAACTGAAGCTTCGGTCAAGAGCAAGGGTGTTGTTGCATCTCGTCTTTCCCACAGCTACGACTGTGTTCTTACCAATGTCAAAAACTCAGCATCTCTTATGCCTGGTATGGTATGTAAAGTTACAATGCAAAAAGATGGCATGGAGCAGAACATCGTCATTCCTGCCAATTGCGTAATGACTGACACCGAAGGACGATATGTCTGGACCGTATCTGGAAATGTAGTCGAAAAGAAGCATATCTCTGTAGGCGGATACTCAGGAGACGGGATAGTCATTGACAGCGGTCTTGGAATTGGAGACCTCGTTATCACAGAAGGCAGCCACAAAGTGTCTACCGGTATGAGCGTTAAAGTACAAGAATAGAGCATTTTACCATGAAGAAATTTACAGGCATATCCGGCTGGGTGAAATGGTCTATTTCTGACAAGAAACTAGTCTATGTCATCGTGCTTGCAATGGTCGTTGCCGGAGTGTTCGGACTTATCAACATCAACAAGGATGAGTTCCCGACATTCCAGATCAAGCAGGGCCTTGTAGCTGGTGTCTATCCTGGAGCTACTGCTGCTGAAGTTGAGCAGCAGCTTACTCGTCCGCTGGAGGAGGCACTGTTCTCATTCAAGGAAGTGGATAGAGCCACAACCAAGTCGGTGACCAAGGACGGAATATGCTACATATATGTTGACCTTACCTGCAAGCAGTCCAAAAAGGATGAGGTATGGTCTAAAATCAAGCTCGGGCTTCAAGCCCGTAAACTGACTCTTCCTACTGGAGTCCTTGCTGTAACCGTACTGGATGACTTCAGTGCCATCAGCTCGATTCTGATTGCAATGGAGTCAGAGGACAAGGGATACATTGAACTACAGAACTATGCAGACGAGCTATGCGACAAGCTCAGGCAGATTCCGACACTGGCAAAGGTATCAGTCGTCGGGCAGCAGAGTGAAGAGATTGCAGTCCGTCTTGATAGAGAAAAGCTCTCTTCCTACGGAATAGATGCAGCAAGTCTGCTATTAGGATATCAGAGTGCTACTCTGTCCCTTCCTTCCGGAACATTCAAGACAGACTATGTCAACTCCCCTATCCATATTCTCAGCGGAGTAGAGAGCGAGAAGGAGATCTCCGAGAAGATTGTCTACAGTGATCCGACAGGAGCTGTCATAAGACTGAAGGACATCGCTACCGTTGAAAGAAGATACTCTGACCCGTCCGAGTACGTATCATACAATGGGCACAGCTGTCTTGTTCTCTCCGTGGAGATGAGACCGGACAACAATATCGTATTCTTCGGACAGGAAGTGGACAAGGTTCTGGACGACTACTCTGAGAATCTACCTGACAGTGTCAAGCTCAGTAGAGTAAGCGACCAGCCTAAGGTCGTCTCCAAATCAGTATTCTCATTCCTTAGGGATCTTCTTATCTCAATGATGGTAGTTATCCTTGTGATGATGCTCCTCTTCCCGATAAGGTCAGCTCTCATTGCAAGTTCCGGAGTACCGATCTGTACAGCTGTAGCCTGGGCTATGATGTATGTATTTAAGATAGACATCAACACCGTAACTCTCGCTGCACTCATTGTCTGTCTTGGAATGATTGTCGATGACTCCATCATTACTATGGACGGATACATGGACAAGCTTGGTAAAGGACTCAGAAAGCTTGATGCGGCTTGCGCTTCCGCAAAGGAACTATTCCTTCCTACCCTCATTGCGACTGTTGCCATCTGTGCGATGTTCTTCCCTATGACAATGATCATCAAAGGATACCTTGGTGACTTTGTGAAACTCTTCCCATTTGTTGTCACCATCGCCCTTATGATGTCACTCTTCTACGCAGTGACAGTTGTTCCGTCTCTGGAAGTGAGGTTCATCGAAGCATTCGACCCAAATGAAAAGAAGGGATGGTTCGCAAGGATGCAGGACAAGTTCTTCGATGCGATTCAGGTGGTGTATGACTCAGCTCAAGGGTGGTGCTTCCGTCACCCTAGACTCACTATCTGCGGTGCAGTCGTCGCTGTTATGCTAGGACTTCTCATGTTCAGCCGAATCAACATCCAGATGATGCCTATGGCGGCTAGAGACTATTTCGTAATAGAGATGGAAGTTGCTGCAGGACATGGAATCGAAAAGACAAAAGAATATGTGGATTCTCTTCAGAGAATACTCCTGAAAGACCCAAAGATTGAGTCAGTAACCGCATTTGTTGGAACGAGTGCACCTCGATTTACAGCAACTTATGCTCCTCATCTTCCTGCCG